>MWEJ01000016.1 GCA_002071025.1 Verrucomicrobia bacterium ADurb.Bin070
CGCGATACCGATCACCGCCAGCGCCAGCGCGGCCTTGGCCAGATCTGGCAGCCAGCGCCGCCACCGCGGCACCGCCGCCACCGCTCGCGTGCGCGCGCCATTCATCCGGGGGACGGCATCCCTTTCTGCGGCACGTCCCGTATCGGACGGAACAGATGCCGGGTAAGCCACCGCTTCAGTAACCGGCGTCACGACGCTTTCGTTCGCCGGCGCGCCCCCCCCTTCATCCCCTCGCGGCGCGTCGGACGGAGTCACGGCGTGCTGCGTTGTCGTCTTTCCCTGTTTTTTCCTGTGCTTGGCCATTCGCGTTTAGTTATACCCTTGCGCAGAGGATGTGCATAGTGAATTTTTGATTTTTTGCTCGAGTCGTTCCGGCGCAACCTTCGGACAAATGACCGTCAGCCGATGCGTCGTGACCGGCAGCGTCAACGTGCCCTCCCGGCTTTTTTCAACAACCACGCGCTGGTCGTCAAAATCCGCGACCCGTGCCTCGGTCGGCAACAGGTCCAGCGTCACGGACGTCCCGTTGACGGCATGCCAGAAGGTCGCTACCGAGCCGCCCTCATAAGCGCCGACCATCGCGCGCACGTCCGGACTCTGCCCGTGTCCGCACGCCACCGGCCGGACCGCCACAAAAACCGGCGGCGCCTCGCGGCGCTGCAGCAGCATGAACTCCCGTCCCGGCTCGCGCATGGGCGCCCGCACGGCCTCGGACACCGTTCCCGCGAGGCGCAAATCCTCGTACGCCTTGAAAAGGCGCAGGATTTCCGGAGTCAAGGGATGCCGATCCAGATCGCGGAAGCTGGTCTGCAGCGAGACCGGACAGTCAAACGCAAGCGATCGGCACAACAGATACTCGAGGTCATCGAGTTGGAGCCCTTCCACGTCACGCCCGTGACGCTGCTGGCGCGGCCACACGCCGAACCAGCCCAATTCGCCGGGCATCAAGTCGCCGCGGACGCTCAGCATGTAGGCAACGCTGGAGTCGATGTGTTGTTTCACGGTGGGCCACGTCGCGGGCGGACGCCCCGCCTGAATCGCGCCGGACAAGGTGTTGAGGTAGGTGTCCACCGTCGAACTCCGCGCGAACGAGTGCCACAGCCGATGGGTCATGAGCGTTCCCATGTGGACCACGGGCCGATTAAAACGGCGCATGGCGCCGGTTTGAAACTTACTGACGTAATAGTCGAACCGCCGCGTGTCGACATCCTCGCCGCCGTCGAAATAAACCATACCGAAGCCGCATGTGTTGAAGATTTCCGCCAGCCGTGCGTGCATCTCATCCGGCAGCGTGGTCTCCTGATCAACGATGTATCCGTTGATGCAGCCGTCCACGCCGTAGTGCCAAAGCGGCGCTCCCGCCGGATGCGCAGCCGCCGACGTGCCCCACGCGCCGCGTTCACAGCCCAAAAAGGTGTCCCACGCCCCCTCCGGCCCGATCTCGCGGTAGCGGATGATCTCGCCGCCGATCACCACTTCGCGATGTTTGTCGACACCGCCTTCCCAATAGGTCTTCGCGCTCAGCGGGCAACCCGGCCAAGCCGCCAGCGAGCCCCGCGCCTTGATCGCGGTTTGCGACGCATCGGTCGCCACAGCCAACTCGCCCTCGAATTTCCGCCAAAATCGCGTGTCCGGCCGTGGCGTCACATACGCGTCCCGTTTGCTGACCTTGGATCCGAACGCATGCATCCCGACCGTGATGCCGGCCGCTTTCAGCCTGTCCACAAACGCTTTGAGATCGTCAATCCCGCGCGGGAACATCTTGGTGTTGATCGTGTAATGCCCGGGCGACGCGCACCACGCGCCGGAGTTCAGCATCACCTGACGAATCCCCGACGCCTTGCAGAGGGCGACGATCCGGTCGACGTCTTCGACCCCCGCGCCCAGGAAGAAGTAGGAGCCGTGCACCAGCGGTGAATCCTTGACCGGCGTGCCATCCGGCAACTCGTTTGTCAGCAGGTCGTACGCATGCGACACCTCGCGCGCCACCCGCTTAAACGCTTCGGTCCGGCAAGCGATGATCGCCGCGGCGGCCCCCTCGATGCGCGGTCCGGGCGTGTCCTGAGCCAGCGCCGTCAAACGCACGTCCGGGATCACGCCGCCCTCGCCGCGATCGACGGCGGCCACCGTCGCCTTCAACGTGACCTGCGCCTGGCCCTTGACCTGTGTGTCCGTTGCCGGCGAAACCGCCATGACACACAGCGCGTGGTCGTCATTCCAGCCGATATTCAGGCGCTTGCCGACCGTCTGCGTGAAAGCGGGCGACAGCGACACAAAACGCACAGCCTTGGGCCGCGAGCCGCCGACGCGAACGACGCGCAGCGTCAGCCAAGCCTCCCGGGCCTCCACCGCCAGCGTGACGGACGTGTCGGAATCCTTGAACCCCACTTCCAGTTCATCGCCCTGACGCCGTAACGCGTTAGCCGGGTGCCACACGCCGCCCATATCCTGCACCTCGGCAAATGCATAGCGTCGACGCGTCTGAAGGCATTCGGTCCGGTCCACATGCAGCACCAGCGAAAGCGGTTCGGCCCGCTCGCTCACGCGCAACGTCATCTCCGCCGTGGAGAGCGTCACGTCTGCCGACAGCAGCGCCGCCTGCAGAGCCATCACCCCCCAACACGCCGCCATCACCCACCCTCTCCGCCAGCCTGCACCTGCCATCCGACACCCCCTTCAGCCACGTCCCTACCGGAACCGTTTCACACCACTCGCCTTGAGCATATCAAAGCCGCCGCACGGTCTCAAGCCCGCGTCATTCCGAGAAATCAAGCCTTGCTTCTCAATGCCCGATTTGTCATAGTACGAACATACACTCCAGTAAGGAATGCCACGAGGGTGGCGTTCGGGTGGAGCCATTTAACCCAGGCGGTTCCTCTGGGAGCCGCCCTAGCGTATGGATCGATTTGCCATGAGTGAAACACCTGTGTCAAACGTCCGGAATTTCGTCATTCTCGGACATAGCGGAAGCGGAAAGACCACGCTCACCGACGCTGTAGCCTTCAAGCTGGGGCTGAACGACCGCATGGGACTTGTCGCGAACGGCACCAGCATCTCGGACACCACCGAGGAAGAGAAAAACCGCAAGATCACCCTTTTCGCCAACAGCTTCACGGCGATGAACAAGATCGGCGAGGACGAGTACAAGATCGTCTTTACCGATTCGCCCGGCTTCATGGATTTCTACGGGCAGATCCTGGGGGCCGCGCGCGCCTCTGATTTCGCGCTGATCACCGTCGATGCCACCGCCGGGGTGCAGATCGGCACCCGCCGCGCGTGGAATGCCTGCAAAGAGGGCGGTCTGGCCTCCGTCGCCTTCGTCATCACCGGACTCGACAAAGACAACGCCGACTTTAACAAGACCGTGACCGCGATCCGAGACACCTTCGGCATGAACTGCGTGCCTGTGACCGCGCCGCTCGGCGCCGACGCCGTGGCCAACATCCTTGACACCTCCGACCTGCCCGCCGCGCTGCAGGACGTCCGCAACAGCCTGGCCGAATCCGCTGCCGAAACTGACGAAGCCCTCATGGAGAAGTATTTCGAGCAGGGTTCGCTGGACCCCGCCGACATCCGCAAGGGGCTCACCACCGGCATCAAGTCCGGCAATGTCCACCCGATCTACTCGACCTGCCCGCTGAAAGGCGTCGGCATCAAAGAGCTGCTGGACAGCCTCTGCCGCCTGCTGCCGCCCCCCGGCGCACGCATTTATCGCGACAGCAAAGACAACGAACTGGCCCCAGACCCTGCCGCGCCCCTGGTGGCTCAGGTCTGGCGCACGGCGGTCGATCCGTTCCTCGGCCAACTCAGCTACGTCCGCGTGATCTCCGGCACGCTCGCCACCGGCATGAGCGTGCAGAACACCTCCACGGACACTAAGGAGAGCATCTCCGCCATGCTTTACGTCGTCGGCAAGAAACAAACCCCCGTCGCCAAGGCCGGCCCCGGCGACATCGTGGCGATCCCCAAGTTCAAGAACACTAAGACCGGCAACACCCTCGCCGCCGTCGGATCGACGGTGCGCATGCCGGACCTCGACCTGCCGCCGCCGGTCATGTTCATGGCCCTGGAGGCCAAGACTCAGGCCGACGAGGACAAGCTCTCGACCGCGATCCACCGTCTGCTAGACAGCGATCCCACCCTGCATTACGAAAAGCAGGCCGAAACCAAGCAGGTGCTGCTGAAGGGACTCGGCGATGTGCACCTCGACGTTGCGGTGGCCTTGATGAAAGCGCAGACGAACGTCAGCGTCACTCTTTCGCCCCCCAAGGTGCCTTACCGCGAATCCATCACCGCCAAAGGCGAGGGCCACTACCGCCACAAAAAACAGTCGGGCGGCGCCGGACAGTTCGGAGAGGTCTATCTGCGCGTCTTTCCCCGCCGCGAGGACGAGGAGGGCGAGTGGTTCGTCGACAAAACGGTGGGAGGCTCGATCCCCGGCAACTTCATCCCGGCTGTGCTCAAGGGCGTGGAGGAGGGCAAACTGGCCGGTTCAGTCGCCGGCTATCCGGTGCAGAACGTCAATGTGGAAGTCTACGACGGATCTTACCATCCGGTCGACTCCAAAGAAATCGCCTTCAAAATCGCCGGCATGCGCGCGTTTCGCGACGCCATGTCCAAAGCCAAACCCGTGCTGCTTGAACCGATCATGCGCCTGAAGATCACGATCCCCGAGGCCTTCATGGGCGCGATCAGCGGCGACATGCCGCACAAGCGCGGCCGCGTATTGGGCATGGAGGCCGCAGAGGGCACACAGGTGATCGCCGCCGAAGCGCCGCTCGCCGAACTCTTCAAGTACGCCGCAGAACTGCGCTCCATTACCGGCGGCCAAGGGGCCTTCACACTGGATTTTGACCGGTACGACATCGTTCCGTCAAACGTAGCGCAGAAGATCATCGCCGAGGCGGCCAAGAACCGCAAAGACGAAGACGAGGACTAAGCCGTAGAGATCAATTCGTTTCTCACACCGCCTGTCCTCTTCTCGGCAGCGGACTCACACGCCGTGCCAGGCCAGATACACCCAATTGATCGCGGCCAGCGCGATGCCTGCCAGAATCAGCGTGAGCCGTTCGCCTGCGGACAGGCGCGCCTCGACCACCCGTCCGCAGGCCAGCAACAGACTGTGCGCGATGCCTGCCGCCGCGCCCGCAGCCAGCAGCGCGCTCACGAGCGGCTGTATGCGGAAGGCGCCTGACACATCGCCTGTGGCCAGCGCCGCGCACGCGCGGGTGCTGCCGCAGGTCAGGCACGGCAAACCGGTCCAACGGTGAAACAGGCATAGGCGCACCCCGCCGGCATCCAGCGCGGCCACACCCAGTCCGATCAGAAGAACGGCACCCAGGACCGCCAACCACAGCCGACGATCTTCCGGACACGCCCGCCGAAACTCGAGCCGCATGCCGCCTCCTCCCCACGCTGCCACGACAACGTGTGCCGTCCCGACGACACACCGTCCACCACAAAACGTCCGCCGGCCACACGAGCCGCGACGGCCTTGCCGTCCATCAGGAGCGTCATGCCCCCCCGCCACGGCAGTTCGACACGCGCGGTCGTGTTGACAGGCACTTCCACCGTTACGGCATACCGCACGCCGGGCGTCTGGCGCACCCCTACCCGCACGGTGCCCCGCACAGTAGGCACGTAGCCCTCGACCGCCTCCAGCGAGCCGATCTGAGGACGGATCAACACCTTGCCGAAACCGGCCTCCAGCGGCCTTACGCCCATCACGTAGCGCGGCAGGATGTTTGCGGGCACCGCGCCCCAAGCATGGTTCCAGTCCAGGTTCGGCTTGTACAGAATGTCCCACGCCTCCAGCGTGATGGTCGAACCGGCCTTCATCATGTTGACCCAGCCGCGCGGCTCGTCACGCGTCATCAGGTGGATCGCCGTGTCATCCTGGCCAGCCTCGAAAAGAGCCTCCAGCAGATACTGCGCGCCATACACGCTGCACGCCATGCCGCGCGACACGGTGAAGCGGGCCACCCGTCCGCGCTCGGCCTCGGGAACCAAGCCGAACGCCAGCGGCAGCATGTTCGCGTGCAGCGAGGCGTGCGCGGCTCCTTCGCCATCCACATAACAGCCGCGCTCGGCGTTGAAAAAGAGCGCGTGGAACGCCTTGACGGTCCGCTCGTATTTCGCGCGGTAAGCCTCGGCGTCCGCCGTCTTGCCCAACGCCGCGGCCATCTCCGACATCTGCCGCAGGTTCAGGCAATAAAAGGCATTGACCACAGCGTTGACCGGTTTGAACACAAACCCGTCCCGCTCTCCAACCGGCCAGTCCGTGATATCGCGCAGCCCGCTGTCCATCGGCGCGGCGGGGCCGCCGGTCACCAGCAGGCCGTCGCTTTCCCGCGCGCAAAACTCCAGCGTCTTCTTGGCCTTGAGAACGTCGTACACACGCTCCAGCGACTCAGTGTTGCCGGTGTACATCCAATCCGCCCACGCCATCATCACCGAGTGCTGTTTCCATTCGGTCGGCCAGGTCGGGTGCGCCATCAGATATTCGTGGCTATAGCGCGCCAGCGTGAACTCGCGGTCGGTGCAGTAGTGGCAGAGCTGATTGATATACGCGTCGGCCTCATAAGGGATACGCTCGCGATCGCCATCCACATACACGCCCGCGAAGGTTGTGGCTTTGATGCTGTATTTGCAGAACTCAAACACGCGGTCGAGCACGGCGTCGCTCGAGACAAAGCGGGCGGCCGAGAGGTCGAACGGATAGTGCACCGCGATCTGACGGATCGTTTCAGCCGTCACCGGGAAGGGACACTCCTCGACCTCGACATAGCGGAACGGCATCACCACGCCGAACTCGGGCGGCAGCAGAATCGCGGCGCCCTCCTTGCCGCCGCTGGTATTACGCTTGTCGGCCATCAAGGGAACCCGGTAAACATTCGGGCTGGTCAACGCCCCGTTCACCTTGGCGTAGCGGATCGTCCCGCCCGGCTTGACATCCACGCTGTCGCCCTTCGCCTTTTCGCCGAGGTGCAGCGTGAAAGGACCGCCGCGCCGCATGTCGCGCGGCGGCACCAGCTCGACCCACCCGAAGGCGGCCCGCCCGAAATCCACCAGCACGCGCCCCTGCGCGTTGGTCACCACGCGCACAGGCTTGACGTGCTTTTGCGCGAGCGGATACCGCAAGGCCGAATCGGCGTTCGTTGCTGGCGCCGTTTTAAAAGCCAGCACGTGCGACCATGGGCCTTCCTTGCCGCGGCTATCCCACACGCGCACCCGCCAACACACTTCGGCATCGGTAGGCAACGCCTTGCCGGCGTAGGCGACACCGAGCGACTGACGCGAGTCGACCTTGCCCGAATCCCAAAGATCCGGCTGCCCGGTCTTGAAGAACGCGGTCGCGGAAGCCACTTGAATCTGGTACGCGCGCTGATAATCTCCGGGGCGCGCGTCCTTGAATCCCCACGAGAACTCCGGCGTCGGGTCGGTGATCGCCACCAGCCCCGGCTTGGCCAGCAGCTCGCACATCATCGCGTCCGGTGTCAGCGCCATCGCGCCGGCGGTTGCCGCCACGACCAACCCGCCCACCCACAGCTTCGTCCATTCTCGCATCGTCCAGACCTCCGTTCACAGCGCATCGCCCACACGCCGCAACGCGGCATAGTGAAAGTTGGATTTTCACACAAACCCCAGCCTCGGACAAGCACAAGTTCGGGACCGGTCAAACCCGTTCGGGCACGACATACGGCGCCCGGTATTCGCGCGTCAGCAACGCGTTGGCCTCCGTGTCGCCCGGAAAGGTCAGCGTCGCGGGATCAAAGGTCAGCGTGCGCCCCAGACGGTAGGCGATGTTGCCGAGGTGGATCAGCGCGCAGGAGTGGAAGCCCTCTTCGATTCCTGCGTTGAAAACCTTGGGGGCGGGTTCGCGAATCGCATTGACGAAGTTGGCGTAGTGGTTACCGGTTCCGGACCCGCGTTCGCCGGGCTCGCGCTTCTCCCCCATATAGGCCTGCCAAGCGGCGACGTCCTTCGCCATGTAGCCCTTGGCGCCGAAAAAGAGATTGCCGGTCACATTGCCGCGGCTGGTAGCCATGTAGGTGTTCCCCTGTCCGGCCCCCTTCAGCCACATGCCGTCCTCGCCGTTCGCCACCCAGTGGCGCACCTCGAACTGCAGGATTTTTTTCTTGTCTCCGCCCCCGTCGGGATTGGGAAACTCGAACATCGCCATCAGCACGTTCGGGGTCTCCTGAGCATCATCGAACATGACGTGTCCGCCCATAGCCGTGATCCGGGTCGGCAAGGTCACCCCGAGACCCCAGCGCGCAATGTCCATCTCGTGAACACCCTGGTTGCCCATGTCGCCGTTACCGTACTCCCAGTTCCAATGCCAGTTGTAGTGGAAGCGGTTTTTGTTGAACGGGCGCTTGCGCGCGGGCCCCAGCCAAAGGTCATAGTCAACGCCCTCGGGCACCGGCTCATCGGGAAAACGCCCGATGGTATTGCGCCATTTGTAACAGAGGCCTTTGGCCATGTAAACCTCGCCCAAGCCGCCGTCGTGCAGAAAACGCGCCATACTCTGCGCGCACGGGTTGCTGCGCTGCTCGGCGCCATCTTGCACCAGCACATTGTATTTTTTTGCGGCCTCGACCAACTTCCGTCCTTCATATACCGTATGGCAACAGGGCTTCTCGACCGACACGTGCTTGCCGGCTTGGATCGCCCAGATCGCGGCCAGCGTGTGCCAGTGGTTGGGTGTGACAATCGATACCGCATCAATCTCCTTATCTTCGTAAAGCTTGCGCAGATCGGTGTAGGTTTTTGGCGTTTTCAAGCCCTTGCCGGAGAAATGGCGTTTGATAACCGGCGCAAAGAGATTGGCGTCCACGTCGCACAGTGCTGCGACCTCCACGTTCGGCAACGCCTGATACGACTGAATGTGGCTCTGCCCCATACCGTGAATGCCCACCACCGCCACGCGCACGCGGTCGTTTGCCGCCGCCCACGCCCGGTGCGTCCCCCACAGGAGCGCACCGCCTGTTGTCGCCATGAACCCTCTTCGTGTCATGTCCAACCTCCTTATCGTTCGTGCATCACAACGCCTTGCGTTCATCATGAGTGTTTGCGGATCACCTCAGCCAGCCGCTCGGCGAGGTGCCGGTAACCGCTGGCATTCGGATGGATCAGGTCGCTTTTCTGCGAAGGCGTCGAGAGAATCCGCGACACAATCGCGCCCTCGTAAACCAGATCGAGTTCCTCCGCAATCTCCCGGTAAAACGGCGGCGCACGAAGCAGCAGTCCGGGCTGAGGCACCCCCAGCAACACCACGTCGGCTCCGGCCTGACGCGCAACGCGGACCATCTCGCGCAGATTGCGCGCGATCTCTTCGTCATTCAGCTTGCGCAACATGTCGTTGCCGCCGAAACAGAGGATGACCATCTGCGGCTGGTGGCGCTGCAACAGATCAGGCAGGCGGACGAGCCCTTCGCGCGTAACCTCGCCCGCCACGCCGCCGTTCACGACCCTGCACCCCAACAGGCGCGCCAGCACCGCCGGATAGCTCGCTTCCTCTTCGGCACCCACGCCAGAGGTCAGGCTGTCGCCAAAGGCCAGCACGACCGACTCCGGCGTCACCGGGTGCAACCGCAGTCCGCTTCCGCACCCCGCGCCCCAGGCCAGCAGGAGCGAGCAGACAGCAAGCCACCCTGCCCGGCCGGCACACGTGTGCAACCCGTCCAGGCCGGCAACGACGTGAGATCCCCGCCCTCCGCTGTGTTTGAGAGGCAGGCCACTCCAGACCGCGTACAGCCTTCGCTCATTTCTCAACATGCTGGAAATCATACACCATCCTCATCCGGCTGGCGAGGGCGCTTCACGCCGACCGTCAAATCCACTTATCATGACAAGTGGATTTAGCGCCTGCCGGTTTTTCCGACACACCGGGGACCTCTCGGATGGCGGTATGCCTGCGCGGACGGCGGGGAGACCGCACGTGCCGTGCTGGGCGTGGCTCCCTCGAAGCGGACGGCTCGGCGCGTTTTCTTGTGCCGACCCGCAAAGCGATCCTCGGACCATCGCATGAAAAATCCCATGATCAGCCCCGTTTTGTCCGGGTCCTCGCCGTGCGAAGTGTATGCGTGGTCGTTGACGATGTCCGTTCACGGTCCATCACTGGAAAAACCGCGTTCGTCTCCGCACAACGATCATATTCCCTACCGTTTCGGCGGCTGGGTTTCGCGCACGACCGCGCCGAAGGCGTCGCTCAGCACCAGCACGGCCAGACGTTCGGCCTGTCCGGCCTCGTCGGTGTTGAGTGACGCATAGTCGAAACGGCCGCGCAGATCAGTGTAGCCGTCCTTGATGAAGCCGACCACTCCACCGGCCGAGCGGGCGTATACCTTGACATACGCGCCCGGCACCGGCCGGCCGGTCTCGGCCTGCGTGACGACCAGTTGCCCGTAACTCTCGATCATCTGCACCCGTAGCGTGTTGGCGTAATAGGCCTGCGTCTTGCGCACGCCGCACGCCAGCGCCTCTACCATCACGTTTTTGGCGGCAAACTCAGGCGGCAACTCCACCGTGGTGCGGTTCTGCCCTGCGGCGACAGCGACCGGGCGGCTCGCAACCGGTCTGATAAATGCGAACTGCGCGGCACCCTCCTGCATGAACGGATTGCGAGAGAAGAGCAGTTCGATGTCCATCGGGTAGAAGTTGAGCGTAACTTCCGCCACATGGCGCGTGTCGAGCTGAATGCGCCCCGCCTCCACCAGCAGCTCCAGCGCCGGCTCGGTCGCGGCCAGCGCGCCCTGCGCCTGGTCGCGGCTCTCCGCATTGACCGGCGCGGCACCGCGCTCGGCCCCGGCGATCTCATCGAGTTGCACCAGCACCTGCGCGAAGCGCTCGCGCCAGTGCGCCCCCCCCTCGCCCGCATGCGCATTGGCCAGCGCGCGAGCCTGCTCAAGGTCACCGGTGTAGAAGGCGAGATAGGCCGCCAGGTAGTCGTATTGCAGCCGTTCCGACACCTCGTCGCGCTTCACGCGGCCGAACATCTCCAGCGCTTCAGCCACGCGGTCTTGCAACGCCAGATAATAGGCCACCGCCAGCGTATCGGCGGCCGACAGACGGGATTTATAGCGGAGCACCGTCATGAAGCGCTGGTACTGGCGCAGAAAGGCCGGATTCAGGATGGTGCGGTGCGCGCCGACCTGGTGCGCGCGCGGATTGACGAGCGGCGCGTATTCAAGGTGCTGATAATCGAAGCGCTCCACAGGGTTCAGCGACAACAGCGGCGACTCCAGCCACAGGCCGCACTGCGCCGCGAAGGGCGAATGCTGCAGGAAAGGACGGATCACCGCGGGTTCGTTGTGCAGAATGCCGTACGACCAAAGCGTGCCGTGATAGACGTGGCGCGCCTCCAGCACTCCGATCACGGTTTTGAAAAAGGCCTTGTCTTTCATGCGCCACGCGATCTCGTTCAAGTCAAGCCGATGAAGATTGGCCGCGTTGAGAAAAGCGAGCACCTGTTCAGACGTGCCGTTCTGCGAGAGCCAGGCCCACGACTCGGTGTCGGCCCGGCTCAGACGCTCCACGACGTTGAACGTGAAGGGCTCGGCCGCACAGACCACGCGCCCCTCTTTCGCGAGCGTCACCGGATAGTGCGCAAAGCGCCCGGTCGCCGGGAAGGTGAAGAAATACTCCAAGGTCTTCGTGGCATACGGCTCCAGCACCAGATAGACCCCTTTGGCCGCAAATCCGGCGTTCACAGGAATCGAGCCAACCGGAATCTGCAGCAGCGCGTTCAACGCCTGACGTTCGCCGGTGGGATTCGTGAGCACCACATGCGTGCCGTAGACCACCTGCGGCAGAAACTCATCAGTCACCCATTTGTCGAACCGCGCGTTGTTTTCGAAACGGGCACGGTCATCCGCGCGGAAGAAACGCTGTGCGACCAGCACCGATCCGTCGGTTTCGTCGCGCGAGCTCGCGCGGATCTCGCGGTGAAAAAAGAGCGTAGGCGAGGCGGCTGTCAGCGCGTAGGCCGAATCCTCAACCTTCTCGGTATGCACACCCGCCTTGAAGGGCACCTGCAGCACCGCCAGCGCCAGCATCATCTCGGTGAACGACGAGGTCGCCTCCAGCAGCGCTTTAGAAAGGAAGGGTGTCCGACCGTCGTGCATCGCATAGTCGGCCCAGAAGGCGTTGTCCGCGACCAGTGCGGCGGCCTGCCGCGCGATCGGCTGACGCCAGTAGTTGTTCTCCGCCCACTCCTGTGTCTTGTCCAACTTTTGAAAGAAACGCCGTCCTTCACTACGTTCGGCGGCCTGTGCATCAAAAAACAAAGACTCCTCTTCTTTGGCGGCTGGCTCCTTTTCGTCCACAAGCTGTTTACGATCTTTTTTTGATAAAGCTGACATCCCACGCTGCCGTAACATTTGCTCGGCATCCATCTGACCGTCGGTCCCCACAGACGGCGCGGCAGCAGCAGCCGGGACAACCATCCTGCCGCTGCGGGGCGCTTCCAGATTCGCCGACCGGATGTCTTTGGGCGTCCCGGTGAACTGCGGTTTCGGCAGCGCGATCTTGAGCGGGACCCGATCACCTTCCCGCGGCGAATCCGCATCTGCGACGGTGCCCGCTTCACCTTCCAACGCGCCGGCCTGAATAGCGGTATCGAAGCGTCGGTTGAAAGCCTCCATGTCCGGCGGCGTCAGATCGGCACGCTCGCGCGCGTCCCGCGCCAGCGAGAGCGCCTCCGCGCGCAGCCGCTTGCCCAGCATCGCGCGCTCGGCCGCGTTGAGGCGCGCAAAGCGCCACGGCTCCAGATAACCGCTCAGATCATCGCCGAGCAGCCAGTGGTCGACAAAGGTTTTATCCTTTTTATTGGCGAGCGCAGGCGCGACCACCGCCTCGTAGAAGCGCGGATCCTTGTGATAAAGGAAGAGATGCAGTTCGTGGCAGGCATACTTGGCGTAGAGACGACGCTGTTCTGCGGCATTCAACTCGTTCCATTTAGCCACAAAATCGAACTCGGCGAAGGTCGGATCTGGACTGAGTGTCGCAAAAAGCCGGTAAAGATCCGCAACCGTCCCGAACGCCTTGAACCGCGAGGCCGCCAGATCAGCCACCGTCACCGTCTCGCCCGCCTGTAGCGGCGTGATCAGCTTCTGCTCGGCGAACGGCTTGGCCGGGTCCAGTCCTTCAGCCAGCCGCAGATCGCGCGTCTCCACCGGCGTGTCATCAAGAAACGCGCACGCGAGCACCGTCGCGGTCGGATCCACCGCCAGCACGCGCAGGCAGGGCAGGCCCTTGAGCGCCGCGCGCGGGATCGAAAGTGTCCCCGACGCATCCGGCACCAGATTCAACAAGGTCACAGCGGGCTGGCGCAGGAAATCGAGCGAGGCGAACCCTTCGGGCACCTCGTCGTCCTTCCGCGCCATGGACGCCATCACGCTGCGCTCAGCCTTGGCCTCCCGCGCCGCGCGTCCCGCATACGCGCCGCCTGCCGCGAGCCGCTCTTTGTCCGACTCGGTCGTGCGCAGCGCCCAAGGGTTAAGCAACAGACCCGGGCGTTCCAGCATGTTGCCGGGGAACATACGCGCCTGCTGGCGGTCGAGAATGTAGCGATACTCATCGCCGATGTCGCGCCCCGATTCGTAATACGCGCGCGCAGGCTGCCAAGGCTGGCACAGCGGCCGCGCGACCGCAGCCGCGCCAAGTCGCTCGAACAGGTCATACGCCGGCTGGTAGCGCGTCGCCACGACATGTACGCGCGCGAACGGCGTGACATTCGCCAGCCTGATCTCGACCGATTCCTTGCCGGGCGTGACCGCGGTCACCGAGAGCGGCTTGAGGCGCGGCAGCTCCAGCGCGCGGCGCGCTCCCACCAGAAAACCGCCACGCGGCTCGCCGTCCGTCACATGCACCGCGATCTCCCGCGCGGGCTCGGCGAGCCACAAAGAATAGTCGCCGGCCGGCAGTCCGCGCAGCTCCAGAAAGCCCTCTTTCATTGCGAGTGCGGCATTCCACTCTTTCACGAACCGGCCACGCCGGACCTCCAACAGCGTGGCGGCGGGGTCGACGCCAGGCGGCAGCACCACACGCAGCGTGTCGCCCGCCTTTCCGTGCAGCGCCTCCGGCCAGGTGCAAACATCGTGCAGCGGCTGCCAGGACCCGGACACCTTATCGTCGGAGGTGATGGTGAGTGCGCGCACACCGGAGAGCGCGCCCAGTCGCACGCGCCCTTGCTCATCGGTTTTCAGAAAGGCGTCAATAGTCTCGTCTTGATAATAGCGGTGACGGAGCCGGAGGTGGAGTGGCTCGCCGGCTAACGGTTCGCCGTTCTTGCCTCGCAAGTCCGCGAAATGACCGGCGGCGTCACGTCCGAAATAGAGCGCGCGTGTCAACGGCGTCAACTCCATGCCGTTGAAGGCAAAGTGCGCGGTATCGCTCAGCTTCTGTTTCTGATTCAGGCTCAAGTTCTGGATCTCGGCGTGCAGGGTGACGGCGAGTGCGACCGTGTGCTCCGGCACCTGGATCTCCTGCACGGTCTCGGCATCCTCGCGCAGCGTGAGGTCTGGAAACTCTTTGGTGGTCACGAGCCCCTGCAGATCAGTCGCGCGCACCGTGAGGCGCACCTCTTTCAACAGCTTTAGGCTGACCGGCTGGCCGTTAACGCGCAGGAGCGGGCGGACGGCGAGCTGTGCCCGTTCGCGGCGGATCAGCGCCTCTCGGTCCACATAGATCCCGGCCGAAAGCGCATACTGCTCGGCCAGATGGTCGAACGAGACGCGCACGGCGAAGCCTCCGTGCCGGACGATCAGATGTTCAGCGCCCGGCGCCGTCGAAAACGGCACCAGGATGCGGTCGTCCTTGCCAGCCGTGAAGGCACGCCCGCCCAGCCAGCCCGAGGCGTCGGTCACGCGCCGCCCGGCCTCGTCGAACACCGTAAACGCATGCCCGGCTGCAGTCACTTCCTGCAGCACGTCGAGCCGTCCCTTCTGCACCAGGGCGCGACTGCTCTTGCCGTTACCAATCAGCTCCACCACATAGACGCCGCGCTGACGGATCTCGGGAAACTCAAAGTCCCGCGTATGACACCGCTCGGAGGGTTCCGCATACTCAACGCGCCGCGCTACCGAGGCCACAAGCCCATCGAGATTCACGGCCAGGTTGAGCGGCCGGCCAGTTTCGCGGTAATAGTTGAAAGCATTGATCTCGTAAATCTTCACGAGCAGGGCCGGCACATTCTTGAGCGTGGCGGTCAGGCGCACAGGGGCCTCCATGGCGAACTCGAGCGGATTCGTCTCGGCGAACTCGATGTCCACCCGTTCCTTGAGGCGCGCATAGGCGGCCGGCGTCAGAAGCGGCACCCATTGCTGCGGTTCGCCGATCCCATTGACGATTTTCGCCTCCGCGAAAAGCGGTTTGAGAAAGTCATCGCGTAGATAGGTCTCGAAAGCGCGAAAGTCCTTGTCCTGCTTGAAAAACTCCAGCAGAAAACGGCGCACCAGCGGCTCTTCCTGCGGAACCGGCGGCAAGGCGATCAGATTGAAATCCTGATTGAGCCGGGCGAACTGGTTGGCGTGCGGGACGCGGTCGCGGAACTCGGCGCGCAGGGTCGGCACCTGGCGCGGCAGTTTGAGATACTCCATAAACCGGGCGCGATCGAAAACACCCTGCGTCAGGTCATGGCGCAGCCGGTTGTAGAGCACGTTCGCCTTGAGCGAGTTGTGCGTGGGCTCCAGCGTGCCCGTATAGGCCCAGAGCCGCTCGAAGTAGGCCTGACGCGCGGCCGGGTCGGTGTCGAGGTCCACTTCGTCTCCGGGCACAAGTACGGCCAGATAGGCGAGCACAAAGGCCTGTTCGTTACGCAGGCCCGGCACGCGGCGAAGCAGGTCATCCAACTGCGCCAGCGTCATCTGCGCATGCACGGGATGGTGCCCGAAGCCCCGGCTGCCGCGGACAGCCAGGTCGGCCGCGACCAGCTCGACCAGATTCGGGAGATCGGGGCGCCGCAGGCGCGCAAGTAGGTTACGCCGCTGCTCGTCGCTGAGCCGCGCGGTGGCGACGAACGCGAGTCCGTCCTCGCTGAGCCGGTCCAGCGAACGGGGGTCGCGCAGGGCCCGGTCGCGTAACGCGTCAGGCGCGAGCACCGCGTCGTCGAAGCGCGACGGCGCGCGGCTGACCCGTTCCTCGGTGCGGCGCGCATGCGAAAACGTGAGGTTTATTTCACGTCTCAAATAGGCGAGCGTTTCTTGAGGGTGCCGCTCGTAATCGAGCAACGCTTGACGATGGGCAAGTTCGCGCGCCGGCCCGACTACATGACCATCACGGTCGTGCTGCCAGCGCGCCATGATCTCCTTGAAGCGATCACGCGCCCCGGTATTCTGAGCGTGCAGCGCGCGATAGAAATAATCGTCGTCCGTACCGGGGACCAGCTCCCGCAACGCGCCCTCGCGGTCCTGAGCAAGGCTGAAGCGTTCCACATACCCGATCTCTTGCGCGGCAGCCGCGCCGGCAGCGATACAAAACCAAGCCACACTCCGCATCCGTTTCATACACGCACCTTCCTTTTCTGACAGCCATACGTCGGCCACACGGCATTTCTTACTGAACGGCCGAAAAAATCAAATTTTCATGTTGTTTTTAATCTTAACAGGAAGGATCGGCTGCCGCCAGTTGATTCACAGAACGGCGATTAAATCGCCCCGTTGCGAGATTGCCAAATGCGCGTCGTGCGGCTTATAATGCCCCATGAAACGAATTCTTTTTGCGCTTGCGTTGTTGACCGCCTCCACATCCGGTGCGGCGGAACCGGTCCAGCTCTTCAACGGGCGCGATCTCACCGGGTGGAAAACCGCCGACCTGTTCGAAGGCGGCAAGGTCGCCGTGCTGCCGGACGGCGCCGTCGAGTGCGATTTCGGCAACCCCATGACCGGCATCGCGTACACCAACACGCCGCCGCGCATGAATTATGAACTTTCTCTGCAGGCCGTGCGCGTTCAGGGCTCCGACTTTTTTGTGGCGCTCACCCTGCCGATCGAAACCAATTATTGCACCATCATCATCGGCGGCTGGGGCGGCAACCTGTGCGGCATCTCGTCCGTCGATTATCTGGACGCCTCTGAAAATCAATGGAGCGAGAACACTACCCTCGAGAATGAGCGCTGGTACACCCTGCGCGTGCGTGTCACCCCCGGCGTTTTGCAGGTCTTTCTCGACGAGACGCTCTACACAGCACGCGTCGAGGGTCCGCCGTCGCGCTTCAGCCTGCGCTCCGGCAGCGATATCGACAAAACGGGACCGCTGGGCCTCGCCTCGTACCGCACCAAAGCCCGCTGGCGCAACTTCACGCTCACGCCGATCACGGAATTGGGGCCCAAGGACAAACCCATGCTGGAGGAGTGAGCCGCCCGTTCAGTACGTGACCCAGCGCACGCCGCCCACCACCAACCGCACACGGCTGTTGCGCGTGGCGTTGATTCCGAGCATCACGCCCGAGACATCGGCCGGAATCAGTCTCCCGTCAGCATCAGGACGCGAATGCGGGCCCCACGACGCCTTTTCAAAGAAGGCCGTAAGCGTTTGCCGTCCCCGCTGCGAGAAGTCATACGGCAATTCGCACACGTAGCAGGCGCCTCCCGCCTCGACGAATTGTACCCGCAGCGTACCCTCGCCTTCCGTAACCTCGATCTCGGCCTGAATGCCGTCGGCGCTGTCCGGCGGACGCTCATTTGCGGCAAGCGTAAGCCGCGGATACCCCCACGGGTCCTGATCGCCGAACCGCATGTCAAACGCCATACCGCTGTCCTGCGGCGCGTGCGTCATCGTCGCGCCGTGCACGATGTTGTCGGCCCATGCCGCAGGTTCGGCGGCCGAAGTGATTACGCTGATACGCGACGGTGTCACGGCGACAGCCGGACAGGCCAGCCGGAACGCGAGCCGGGTGTGTCCGGCTTCGCCGAAATCGCCGTGCAGACGCACCGGCGCGCCGAAGAGCGCCGTCCGTCCGGCCTGCGGCGGGATGAACACCTTGAGCGCCACAACCTGCCGCTCCATAGGACGCAGTTCGATAGCCTCTATCGGCAGGCCCACGTGCCAACCTTCCGGCACGACATCGACCTTCAATCTGCCGCGCACCGTCGCATCGCTGAAGTTGTAAAACGCGACAGGCAGCGACTGTGCCGTGCCGAGGGCCACCTCGTACGCCTGGATGTCGAGCCGTGAGCGCGCCTGCGGCATCACGGCCTGCATCACCACGGGCGAAGGCTCAAGCGAGGCCGGAGCCGGTGCCACGCGCAACGGCTTCTCCACGGCAAAACGTTCGCCCGCGCCCGACGGCAGCACCGCAAAGAGCGGCGACTCGGTCAATTCGCCCGGCATGCCGTCGCGTAGCGGCCGCCCGTATCCGTCGTAAACCGCCTCGACCGCCGCGCCGCGCAACATGTCAGCCGCTGCACGCCCCTTGTCCGCCCAAGCGACCACGACATCGCGCGCCGCGCCGTCCGGCCGCGCGCGGAAGGCGTAGACGAGCGCCACGCCGTTGGTCATGCGTCCCAGCGGTCGCGCGCCGGCCAGCAGCCGCCCCGTGGCGGCCAGCGCGAGATAACCCCGACGCGGCGTGAGATCATGGCGCAGCAGGCCAAACTGCACCTGTCCTTCGCAGTAGTTACCGAGAATGAAAAAATAGTGCCGCGACACGCCTGCAAAGAGGCTCGTCGCAAACGACTTGGGCACGAAGCGCGCCTGACGGATCTCCTCCGCCTCCGGCAGCTCACCGCGCTCGCCTTCCCAACGCACGTGAATCCCGCACTCGCTGAGCCAGAGCGGACGGCCGCACGCGCCTTGACGGGCGATCGCGAACTCGTTCACATAGTGTTCGACGCCGCTGTAGGTATGATGGTTGTAGGTGTCATAGTACGGCCAGCCGCCGCCCTCGACGACGCCCTGCGCATGCAGCGCCGTACCTGACCCGGCGTAAACATTCCAGCACACGGTCAGCGAAGGATCGCCAGCCTTGAAACCGAGATACGACGCTTTCTGGAGCGCAACCATCTCATCGATGAGATGCCCGCCGAAGCCGGGGATGTTGGCCTCGTTCCATGGCTCCCACGCCTGGACCGTGCCTTTGAAACGTCCGGCCGCCGCGCGGCAAAAACGGAACGGATCACGCAGGTCGCGCGGGAACCGCTTATAGGCTTTGCCCGCCTCCAGGCGCGGGGTTTGCGCCCACTCCGGCGTGCCGTGATAGACCTGCAGCACCTCAAGGCCCGCGCCGCGCAGTATACGCGCCGAATCGTCATACCGCGTCGCGGCGTGAAACACGCCGGAAGCGGACTCAATCTCACCCCATGTCAGCCGGTCCCGCACGCCGCTCGCGCCCGCCAGCGCCGCCAGGCTGGCGAAGGCCGCCATTTTGCGGCGGTCTTTTTCCGGCTCGCCGGTGCGCGTAAACCAGGCGTTCGCGGTGTCGATCCGGACCGGCGAGTCGGCCGGAACGGGCACGGCCAGCCGTTTCAACACCGCGGCCGTCGTCCATGCAACCGGTTTGCCGGAGCCGTCCAACCCTTCTATTCTGTACCAGCCCACCGGCAGCCGACCCAATCCGAGCCGTGCCGCGCCCACCTGGAAAACGCCCTGCGCCACGCGTTTCCCGTCGAGATCACGCGCCTCCCAACTCACCGCTCTTTCAAATCCGGGCGGCAACACGCCCCATGCTTCATCGTCTTCAACACAGATATTACCCGGCCGCTCCGGTAGAGGCAGCGGCACCGCCATCGCCATCCACACACCGCCACACACACACCACAACACCTGTGCCATAATCTTCATCATCTTCGATTCCCCGATGCCAACATTGAAAAAATTCTTCGCCTCGAACCTCACGACACCCCGCCCTGATGCTGCTCATAGCGGCAACGCCTCTGGACATGCCGCCAGTCGCCGGGACGCTCCATCCAGCGCGTGCCGCATGCCAAACCTCCTTCCCCTCGCTGACCGCCCGTTCACCCAACCCCATCCATTTCCCGTAACCCCATCACCTTATCCGATCGCGTCATGAACCCGCAAGACGCATTCTTCCAAGGTGGAGTCTGCGGTTTTCACGCCCGCTACCGCGGCGCGTGAAAACCGCAGACTCCACCTTGGAGGGGGAAGATCGCAAACCAAACTGGATATTCCCGTTCGGTAATATTTCGACTGAATGTGGCCTACATTCTTCTGTCCGACGATCACAAATAATCTCGCTTATGGTTGACAAAATGACGCCTTATGTCCAATATATGAAACATTATGAAACAAGCACCAACCTTGCCGGTGTCCTCTCGGAAGATATTGCCTGCCGTCGGGGAGAACATCAAGCTCGCGAGATTGCGCCGCCGGCTGAGCGCTGCCACCGTAGCGGAACGGGCTGGAATCAGCCGTTCGACGCTCTGGCAAGTCGAAAAAGGGAACGCCAGTGTGACCCTCGGCGCGTATTTTCTCGTGCTGTTCGCACTGGGGCTCGAGCAGGACCTGTCGTCTATCGCACGGGATGACGTGCTTGGCCGCAAGCTTCAGGACGCCCAGCTCGTCGTGCGCAAGCGTGCGACGAAAACAGACCGGGCGGTGACGCCGTGAGAAGCCGGCCTAGGCAGGTGCGCGTCTATGCAGACTGGGCCGATTTGAACGGTCCCAGGCTGATGGGGCTTCTCGCCATGGACAGGGTTCGTGGCAAGGAGATTTTCTCGTTCGAGTACGACGGCGGCTGGCTGTCGGGCGGTTGCGCCCAACTGCTTGACCCCGAGCTTCAGCTGTTTACGGGCAAACAGTTCCTTCGGGACGCCAAGCCCAACTTCGGCATTTTCCTCGACTCCTCGCCGGACCGCTGGGGACGGCTGCTGATGCGACGCAGGGAGGCCTGCTGCGCCAGGCACGAGCGGCGAGCTGAAGAGCGGCTAGGAGAGCTTGATTATCTGCTGGGCGTCTACGACGGACAGCGGATGGGGGCCATCCGTTTTCAGGAGGGCGGGCGCGAGGCCTTCCTGAACAGCGACGATCGGATGGCCACGCCCCCGTGGGCATCGCTCCGTGATTTGGAGTTTGCCAGCATCAGGTTCGAGGAAAGCGACGTGCAGGACGACGACGAGGCTATGAAGTGGCTGAACCAGCTTCTCGCTCCGGGCTCGTCGCTTGGCGGCGCCCGTCCGAAAGCCGGAGTTGTCGACGATCAGGGCAGCCTCTGGATTGCGAAGTTTCCCAGCCGCTCCGATCAGTTGGATGTTGGGGCGTGGGAGAGTGTGCTGCATGAACTTGCCGTCTTGGCGGGCCTTCGTGTTCCTGCTGCTGCCGCGCGCACGTTCACATGCCGGCACCACACGTTCCTGTCGCGGCGTTTTGACCGCACGTCGTCAGGCCAGCGGGTCCACTTCGCATCCGCCATGACCCTGCTGGGTTATGCGGACGGGGCGAACGCAGCTTCTGGCGTCAGCTATCTTGAACTGGCCGAATTTCTCATGCGACACGGATCGGCATCCGGTGCCGACCTTGCCGAACTCTGGCGGCGCATCGTCTTCAATATCTGCGTGAGCAATACGGACGATCACTTGAGGAATCACGGCTTCATGCTCGCCGCGAGGGATGGATGGACGCTCTCTCCCGCCTACGACATGAACCCGAATCCGCAAGGGGATGGGCTGACTCTCAACATCACGGAAAACGACAACCGGCAGGACTTGGACTTGGCGATGGAGGTTGCGAGGTCGTTTCATCTGACCGTTCCACGGGCTGAAGAAATAGCGGAAGAGGTCCGTAGAGCCGTTAGGCAATGGCGGCAAGTGGCGACACGACAGCACATCCCGAAAGCGGAACAGGAGCAGATGTCCCGCGCCTTTCAGCGGGCGTGATAAGCTATTTATATCATAATCAGTGGCTTACGAAAAACGGCCTGCCTCCCTTGACATGCAAGGGGGCGGTGGTTCGAGTCCACTATCTCCCACCAGATTTCAGGTCGTTTTTATGGCAAAAAGCCAATAAAAACGGCCTTTTTCTTTTCGGAGAGACGTTCGTTCGTTTACTGACAATTGCGATCTCGCCTTTAGAACTTCCCCGCTTTCCTTCCATACCCCGGGCGCTTCCTCAACGCCGCAGCACTCTGCGCGCTCGCCGCGCGCTTCCGTTCCCATCTTCTCTGCCGCTTGACCATCAACTATCTTGAATCCCACCCTCCACCTCAAAGCCTTGCGTATGCCTCTAAAAACCGTTAAGCTTAGGCAGTATTGATAAGGTTGTATGGGTTGATCCTCCGTAAAAAAGGGGATCGGGATTCATTTCAGGTGGTAAAGCGATGGCAACTGGTTTCAAAGAGATCTCCTCCCAAAAAAGAAAAACCGATTTTTTGCTGGCGACCGGACTGAGCCTTCTGGCGTTGGCCGCGTACGCGCTGACGCTGTCGAAGGGGGCTTATCCTGGCGAGTCCGCGCGGTTGATGGCGACGTACAGCGGGCTCACGCCGCTTGAACTGCCGCTGCATCCGCTCTGGGGATCGATCGTTTCCTGGTTAAGTTCATTATCCGTTTTCACGCTGCCCGTGCGGCTCAACCTGTTCAGCACATTCTGTACGGTGATTGCCGTGGGCTTGCTTTACCGGCTGGTGACCTTTCTGATTCACGAACTCATCTACGAAGAGTATTCGATTGAATACGCGGCACGGGTCTCGCAGTGGGCCGGCACGGTCGCGGCGCTTGCTTTCATGTTTTCCGTTCCCGTCTGGCAAGCGGCGACGCGGCTCCAGTACCAGAGTTTCAACATGCTGCTGGCACTCGCCGCCGCATCGCTCCTGATCTCCTATGCGGCGACCCAATGGCGCGTCTTCCTCGTGCTTTTCGCGCTGTTGCAAGGCGTCGGCGTGGTCGAATCCGTCATGTTCATCCCGCTGGCGCCGATGTTCCTGGTTTTCCTTGTTTTTGTCTTGTGGAAAAACGGGCAACTCTCGCTGCAGCGCATCGCCTGGATGGGGCTCCTCTCCGCCGCGGGGCTCAGCCTCTACTATTTCGCGGCGCGCGGATTTCTGGCCACCCATGACGCCGAGGCACTCGGTTACGCAACAGCCATGGATGTGATCGTGGCGGTCTGGAAAACCCAACTCCACGAACTGCGCTCCGGCCTGCCGCGCGTCAATTGGCTGATCCTGTTGCTGATGAGCGTCGTGCCGTGGCTGGCCGCCGCGTTCGCGGCTTTCCGCGCACTGAACAACGAGCGGTCTTGGAGCCAGTACATCCTGCACCTGACCTTGACCGTGCTGGTGACACTCGGCCTCTGCAATGCGGCTGTCTCGCCGTGGGAGATCCTGAAACCGCTGGGACGCCTGCCGGTCTGGGCCTACACCCTGTTGGCGATGACGGCTGGCTATCTGGTCGCCTATTGGTATCTGTTGCTCAAGGTCGAACGCCCCAGACGCGGGCACGCGACGTCTGTGTTGACTAAGCAGGCCGGCGACTGGCTCGGACTGATCGTCACCTATCCGCTGATCGTGATCGTCGTCTTCGCCTCCATCATCAACGCCTTGGAGTGCCGCGGCGAGCGCGGCGCCTTCGCCGACCGCTGTGCGGGCGCGATTCTCGACCGGCTCGGGTCCCGCACCTGGTTCGTGACCGACGGGACGTTGGACCCGCATCTACAGATCCTGGCGCGTGAGCGCGGACAGGAACTCAATCTCCTTTGCCTCCAAAACGACATGAGCCCCTTCTATCTCAAATGGATGTCGGAGCAGATTGAGCGCAAAACCCTGTTCCCCGCCAGCGAGATGCAACGCATGAAAAACACGCTGGCGCTGGGTATCCTGCCGTTCATCCAAGATTGGTTCGCGATGGACAAAGAGATCGAGAAAAAGGTGGCCGTTTTCGGCGTGCCTGACTTCTGGTACACGGCCGGACTGACCCCGGTTCCTGAATTCTTCTTCTTTTCCGGTGTCCGCGACATTCAGCCTCTCAAAGAGGTCCCGCTCTTCAAAACGTACATGGCGTTCTGGAAAGAGATGGACACCATCCTCGCCGCCAGCAAAAAAGCGAGCTCGGATCCGACCGTGCGACACCGCCTGCACCTGCGGCGCCACATGGGGTTCGTCGCCAACAACCTCGGCGTGTTGCTCGAGGATCTGAATCGCGAGGACGACGCCTTCGCCGTGTATTCGTATGTGCACGACTCCATCGACCCCGAGAACATCTCCGTGCTTTTCAACCGCTTCGAGATGGCGCGCCGGGGCGCAGCGTCCGCCAGTGCCAGCAAAGAGGTGATCGAGCGCGAACTCAAAGACTTCGTCGCGAACTTGAAACAACAATACCCCCTCTGGTCGCTCTCCCGCTATTACGGCTACGTCCGTTCACCGGAGCTGTTCGCGCGGCTCGGCTGGGGCTGGGCCCTCTCGGGCCAGACCGGCGCCGCTCTGGCCGGCGTCTCCCGCGCCATCAACCTGTTGCCGACCGACCAGCGCAACTCCGCCATGCAGACCATGGCTGCGATCTATTCGCTGGCCGACGACAAGAACAAGACGCAGGCCATCTATCAGGACATGATCAAGAACGATCCCAACAATCGCTCCGCCATGTTGGGGCTTGCGCGCCTGGCTGTGCAGGAAGGCGCGCTTGACACGGCAAAGAAGTGGTTGGAGCAAGCGGCCAAGTCCGATGACACCCGCGGCACGCTGGGTGTTGAATGGGCGGTGATCCACCTGATGAACAACGATCTCGACCGCGCGCGCCTCGCCCTTCAGGAAGCCACGGATCTCCAGCCCAAGAACCTGCAGGCGTGGGCCATGCTGGCGATGGTGCAGTTACAGCAAAACCAGACCGACGACATCGAAACGGTGGTGCTCCCGAAAATGGAAAAGATCGCCGGCACCACCGACAACTACTTCATCCAGATCACGCGCGCCCAGGTTGCGCTGAAAAAAGGCAAGAAATTCCAGCGTCCGGCCCGGGAATCCTTTGTCCGCGCTTCGATGTTGCGCCCGGACATCGTGGGCGTGAAAGACATGATTCTCCAGCTCGACATCGCGATGAACGACCAGGAAAACGCCGCGCTGCACGCGCGCCAAGTCCTGCGCTCGAACCGCAAGCACGCGCTCGCCAACTACGTGATGGGCTCGCTCCGCCTGCAGGAGGGTGCGTATGGCGAGGCCGAGGATTTCCTGCGCCGCAGCGTTGAGACCAGCCCCAGCGCGGCCGCGCTCAACGATCTGGCCGAGGTCCTCCGCCGCATCCGCAAATTTGACGAGGCCGAGAAGCATGTGCGCGCGGCTCTCGCCTTGAGCCCCGATCTCTATGTGGCCTGGGAGACGCTCGCCGTTGTCTTGCTGGAAGCTGACCGGGATCTGAACGAGGCCGAGCAGGCTGTCCGCAAGTCGATCGAACTGTTCAACGAGGACCTGCGTGTCCGCATCACGCTGGCCCGTATCCTGCTCAAAAAAGGCGAGATCGAGCGCACCCGTGAAACGATCCGGCAAGTGAAAAGCCGGCAAAGCGAATTGACCCCGTTCGACCAGGCTGAATTGGCGCGGCTTTCGGAGGCCGCCTCCGCCAACCGCAAAAGGTAACCGCCACCTCACCTGATAAGAAAGGATCCTAATTTGCGCGTCCCGAATGAACGCCCTTGACACGCGCACCCACTTTCAACTAATGTGGCGGCCTTTTCCTGCGGTGCGTCTAAGGAGACTCTCCCCGCTGCGGGTGATCTGGCTGTCCGGCCTGATTTGCGCTTTACATGCGGCGGGGATATTCTTTATAGTGTGCGCCGGAAAGTTAACAGCAAAGAAACACGCGGAACAAGGACCGCAAAGCAGATTATGAGCCAGATCGATAAAACAGCCATTCGGAAGCAATTCCAGCGTCACGAGCGCGACACCGGTTCGAGCGAAGTCCAGATCGCCGTTCTCACCAAAGAGATCGAGATGCTGACTGAGCACCTGAAGGCCAACAAAAAGGATCACAGCTCCCGTTACGGGCTGATCCGCAAGGTAAACACCCGCCGCAGCCTGCTTGACTATCTCAAGCGCGAGGATGAGGCCGCTTACCAGAAGATCATCAAAGAGCTGAGCCTCCGCCGCTAAGCTGCGGCGCACCGGCCACGCGGGCACAGACACCGCCGCGTGGCCGCGCTTTTCTCCGCGTGCGCGGAGCCCTTCTCGCGGACACCTCATCACTCGCAGAGTGAGCCATCTTTCCTGGCACATGAGCTTTCCGGTCCTTGTCCGCTGAAAGGTAAAGCACAGATGAATGATACGACCTCGGTTTCCGTCCAGGTGGGCGGAGCCACGATGACCATTGAGACCGGACTGCTCGCCCGTCAGGCTGCCGGTGCCACAGTCTGCCGCCTGGGCGATTCCCTGATGTTCTCCGCCGTCACCTGTACGGACAAGCCGCGCGAGGGCATCGACTTTTTCCCGCTGCAAGTCGAATACCGCGAGAAGTATTACGCGGCCGGCCGTTTCCCCGGCGGTTTCTTCAAACGTGAGGCGCGCCCGAGCGAGAAGGAGATCCTCACCGCGCGCATTACTGATCGTCCGATCCGCCCGCTCTTTCCTGAAGGCTATCGGAACGACGTGCAGATCAACAATATGGTTCTTTCGGCGGACTGCGAAAACGACACGGATATTCTGTCGGTCAACGCCTCCTCGGCCGCCCTCCATATCTCCGAGATTCCCTTCATGGGCCCGATCGGTTGCGTGCGCGTGGGCCGCATCAATGGCGAATTCGTGATCAACCCCACACAGGCCCAGCGCAAAGAGAGCGACCTCGACCTGATCTATGCCGGCACGCGCGAGCGTTTTCTGATGATGGAAGGCGGAGCCGCTGAGATCACCGAAGAGGATTTTCTTGCCGCCATGAAGGCTGGCCACGCGGAGGTCGTCAAAATCATTGACGCCCAGCACGAGCTGCGCAGACTGCTCGGCAAGCCGGACAAGGTGATCACAGAAGAGGCCCCTGACGCCGAGAAGATGGCGTTTCTCTATGCCAACGGCGAGGCCGCCCTGCGCAAGGCCCTGCTCATCGGCGACAAGCTGGAACGCCAGAACGCGGTCAAGGCGATCAAGGACGAGTTGCAGGCCAAGACCCTTGAGAAGTGGCCGGAAGAGGTCACTGTTGCATCCTTCGTCACGCTTTTCGACACGCTCGAGATCGACCTCGTCCGCAAGAACATCCTTGAGGACGGCAAGCGCATCGACGGCCGCGGCACGGATCAGATCCGCAAACTTTACGCGCAGGTCGGCGTCATGCCCCGGGCGCACGGCTCGGCGATTTTCGAGCGCGGCGAGACCTCGGCCCTGGGATCCGTCACGCTCGGCACCAAGAAGGACGCGCAGGATCTCGACGCCATCACCGGCGGCGACACCAGCAAGTCCTTCATGCTGCACTACAACTTCCCGCCCTACTGCGTCGGCGAGGTCGGCCGCCTCGGCAGCACCGGCCGCCGCGAGATCGGGCACGGCGCCCTGGCCGAGCGTTCGCTCGCGCGGGTCGTGCCGCAGGATTATCCGTACAGCATCCGGGTGGTCTCGGACATCATGGGGTCGAACGGCTCCTCCTCCATGGCCTCCATCTGCGTCGGCGCGCTGGCAATGATGGACGCCGGCATCCCGATCACGGCGCCGGTCGCTGGCGTCTCGGTTGGCCTCTTCACCAACAAGGACGAGAGCCAGAAGATTTTGGTCACCGATATCCTCGGCTCCGAAGATCACTGCGGCGACATGGACTTCAAGGTGGCCGGAACCCGCAAGGGCATCACCGGTTTCCAGGTCGACCTGAAACTGCGCGGGCTCACGTGGGATGTGGTCGAATCCGCGCTGGCGCGCGCCAAGCAGGGCCGCCTCCAGATCCTCGACTTCATGACCACGGTGCTGCCCGAGCCGCGCGCGGAACTTTCCGCCCACGCGCCGCGTATCACCGTCATGATGATCCCGGTGGACAAGATCGGCGCGCTGATCGGCCCCGGCGGCTCGAACATCCGCCGCGTGTGCGAGATCTCCGGCGCCCAGATCGACATCCAGGACGACGGC
>MWEJ01000017.1 GCA_002071025.1 Verrucomicrobia bacterium ADurb.Bin070
GGCGCGCCGCTGCGCCATCACGCTGCCCACGTCGATGCAGAACTCCGGCACGACCGGCATGCGCTGCATGTCCATTAGCGCATGCGGCAACGAGTGATAGACGGCCACAGGCTTGCTGCTGGACGGCTGCGGCGGATCGGTCACGTAACTGGGCAGACAGCGGTTGAACGCGGCGGACGAGGCCAGGCGCGACGCGTATTCATGGTCTTCCATGTAATCGTAGCGCGAAAGCGTCAGCAGGATGTCGGGCCGGATCTCGCGGACCACCGCAGAGACCTTGGCCAGCGAGGCGGCGTCATAATAAAGCCCCACATCGTCAAAGAGCGACGGATGCCAGACCGCGCCGGCCACGCGCGCCGCTTCCTGCGCCTCCAGCGCCCGCACGCGCGCCGCCTCCTCTTTGCCGTAGACCTGCGAGCCGTAGCAGCCATTGGCCAAGTTGCAGATATGGATCTCCGCGCCGGCCTGTTTCAGCAACAGCAGCGTGCCGCTCATCATGAACTCAATGTCATCCGGATGCGCCGCCATCGCCAGCGCGACCAAGTGTCGGTCCTGTTTGATGTCAGTCTGCTCCATGCTCATCCTTTCAGTCACAACGGGGTGACAATCACATGCTCAGGCGGCACCCAAACCGACGCCGGCTCGCCTTCGCGGCGCCGTCCCGCCACCGGGTTCAGTTCGACTGCGGTCAGCACGCAAGGTGCGCCGCCATCCGCCGATGACACACCGATCCGGTGCTGCGCCACCTCGCCCAAATACACACTCTCGCTATACTGTCCGCGCAATAGATTGTCGGACGGCGTGTCCGGCGGCGGGCGCAGGCACAGCGACTCCGGCCGCAGACAGAGCGTCACGCGATCGCCTGCCGAAACCCCGTATGGCGCGCGCACGGCACGCAGCATTCCGATGCGCGTCGACACGCGCACGCCGAGTCCCTCTCGCGCATCGATCCGTCCCTCAATAAACGTGCCCTCGCCGATGAAACCGGCGACAAAACGGTTGACCGGCGCGCGGTAGACCTCTTCGGGCGTGCCGATCTGCTCGATCACGCCGTCGCGCATGACGGCGAGGCGGTCCGCCACCGACAGCGCCTCTTTCTGGTCGTGCGTCACATAGATCGCGGTGAGGCCGGCCTGTTTGCAGATGCGGCGGATCTCCATGCGCATCTCCAGCCGCAACTTAGCATCCAGATTTGAAAGCGGCTCGTCGAGCAGCAGGCAGCGCGGACGGATGACCAGCGCGCGCGCCAACGCGACACGCTGCTGCTGGCCGCCTGAGAGTTGATTGGGACGCGCCTTGGCGCGGTCGGCCAGATGGACAAGCTCCAGCGCCTCCCCCACCCGCCTGCGCGACTCGGCGCGCGGCACTTTGCGCATCTCGAGGCCAAAGGCCACGTTCTCCTCGACCGTCATGTGCGGCCACAGCGCATAGCTCTGGAACATCATACCGGTGTCACGGCGGTGAGGCGGCCGTGCGGTCACCTCTTCATCGCCGATCAGGATGCGTCCGCTTTCCGGGCGGTAAAACCCGGCGATGCAACGCAACAGCGTGGTCTTGCCGCAGCCGCTCGGCCCCAGCAAAAAAAAGAGCTCGCCGGGCTGCACCCCCAGCGACACGTCTTTCAACGCCGTGTAAGCGCCGAACACCTTGACCACGCGTTCAATCGCGACGGAAACCGCCATCCCGCATCATTCCCTTCCGCACCGCCTCAACCTGCCACGAAGCCAACACAGCTTCTGGCGGGATTATCGCCCAAAACCTCAGGATGCGCAAGCCGTCACTTTTTCAAACCTGTTCGGTTCGCAAAGCGGGATCGAGGAGATCGCGCAGCTCGTCCGCCACATGGTTGAAGGCTAAGACCAACGCGAAGATCGCCAATGTGACGAATGTCATCTCCCACCACACGCCCTGCCAGAGGCGCAGGCGCGCGTTGTTGATCATGATGCCCCACGACGGTTCGCCCTGCACGCCAATGCCTAGAAAACTGATAAAGACCTCTGTGGCCACTGACGCGGGGAACCGCACCGAGAACGCGATCAGGATGATGTGCGTCACATTCGGCAGGATATGGCGGAACATGATGCGCGCATGGCCGTATCCCAGCACCTGCGCGGCCTGCACGTAAGCGCGGTGGCGGTGCTTGATGACCTCGCCGCGCACATTGCGACAGACGCTCACCCAAGTGGTCAGGCCGATCCCGAGGTAGACACCCGCCAGCCCCTGCCCCACCACCATCGCGACCGCAAGGATGAACAGAAGGCCTGGCATCGACGCAACAGTCGCGCACAGCCAAACCACGACACTGTCCGTGCGCCCGCCGAAATAGCCGCCCAGACAACCCAGCAGCACGCCTAAGGGAATCGCGATCAGCGAGGTGATGATGCCGACGTGAAACGCGATGCGCGTCCCCTGCACCAGACGCTGCAGCACGTCGCGCCCGAGGTTGTCGCTGCCCAGCAGATAGAGCGGCTCGTCCTCCGGTCGGGCGCGGACCGCCCCGAGCCGCACAAACGCCGGCGCCACATAACGCGACCGCTCGCGCACCGCATTGTAAGCCGGCGTGCGATCAGTCAGACGCGCTGTCCGATAAACCGCCTCGCCGTACACTGCGGCCGCAGCATACACCAGGATCACGATCAGACACAGCCGCGTGTCCCACCGCCTCCACAAACGGCCCACGATGTTCGGCCTGATATTCATACTCGCTGTCATCCCAATCTCACACGCGGATCCAACCATGCGTAGCAGACGTCCGTCGCCACATTCACGATCTGGTAGAGCAACGCCCCGAGAATCACGACCGCGCGCACCACCGCCATGTCGGACGAGTGAATCGCATTCAGGCTCACGCTGCCCAGCCCCGGAATGCCGAAAAAGCTTTCAAGCATCAGGCTGCCGGTAAACAGAAACGGCACCGACAGGCTGAAATATGTCACGATCGGAATCAGGCTGTTGCGCAAGACATGCCGGACCATGATCCGGGCGCCGCTCACCCCTTTGGCCTGCGCCGTGCGCACATACGGCTTGAAGACCTCGTCAAGAATCGCAGCCCGGTAAAAACGCACATCGCGGCCCAGTCCACTGACGATACCGATCAGCACGGGCAGCACCAGATACGCCGCTGACTCGAAGCCCCAGAGCGGGAAGAGCCTCGCCTTGAAAGCCAGCAGAAACTGACCGGCTAGCACCCAGACCACATAATTGACGCTCATCAACACCGTGGAGAGGACCAGCACTGCGCGGTCGGTCACGCTGCCGCGCCAGGCCGCGCAGAGCAGCGCCAGCATTACGCCGACGAGCGTGCCGCCCGCCAGGATCGGGATCGTCAGCGCCAGCGAGGGGCCCACGCCCTCACGCAGCACCTGCGCCACCGGCAGGCGGTGCTCGATCGACAGCCCGAAGTCGCCGCGCGCCAGGGAGGTCAGATAGTGCACGAACTGGGAATCCAACAGGCCGCGGTTTCCCTTTTCAAGGCGCACGCGCGGGGCAGACGGTCCCTCTATGTCGAGCGTCGCCGCCGTCCACCCCTCGCGCACGGCGAACGTCAGCGGCGCGGGACCGTCGACCAGCGCCTCGTCGGCGGCGCCGGTCGCGCTCTCGCGCAGACCGAGCAGCACGCGGCCGGCGTTCACCCGGTAGCGGCCGGCCGGCAGCGCGTAGGTCAGCGGCAGCCGCAGCAGGCCAGATTCAGGCCGGCGCGCGAGCGTCTCGCGCGGCACGTCGCCCAGCGCCCTGATCCGCGACCAGCGGCCGGCCAGCAGCGGCCGGTCGTAGCCGTGGAGCGCGTCAAACGCGGCCAGCGCCTCGGACGACGCATTCTTGCCGAGCACCACTTCGGCCGGCGAACCACCCACGACATGAAAAAGCACAAACGTGAGGACCAGCACACCGAACGTGGTCGGGATCATCTCCAACAGTCGTTTGACTATGTACCGCTTCATTATTCGACGAACCCGAATCCTGTTTTCTGTTCACCGTGCGGGCGGGGACGCCCGCGCTCCCGACTACGCTCCGCACAAAATCAGTGCGACACACGCACCACCCCGGACACTGGCTGAACCTACTCGGCGACCATCGTGCGCACGGAAGGATGCGTCATGCGGCGGTTGCATTCCAGCAAGGCCGGGTACAGGTGCGGCTCGACGCCGCCGCTGCACCGGCGGATCGTGCGCGTGATCGTCACTTCCAGACGCCCGTCCTCCCGCGTCCCGGTCTGCACCGCGTAGTCCAGCGTACCGAGCCCGTTGGGCAACGCCCACCGCATCGGCGCCGGCGCGACCGGCAGCCGCGTGAAGCCCTCCGGCAGCACGATCCGGCAGAGCAGTTCGGAGGTGTCGTTCAGCCCGATGAACAGCGGCTGGTCGCGGGTATCGGCGCGCAACGGGAAGAGCGCACCCGCCACTTCCGGAATCAGCAGCGTCAACACCCCCTTCTCTACCGTGGCATAGTCGCGCGCCGTGGCCGCGAAAGCGAGGTAGCCGGGATAAGCCGCGGTTTCAACGGTCAGGTCGGAGGCGGGCTCCGCCGACTTGGCCAGCGCGCCGACACACTCCAGATGATGGCGCCTGAAATCTTCGGGCAGCATCTCGCGGTAACGCTTGCGGAAAGGCCCCGCCTGCGTGCCGTAAAACCAGTTCGTGACCGTGATCCGCGCGCAGCCCTGCGCATCCAACTCAATCGTCCACGCATCGCGACGGCGATTTTTCAGATCGGGCGCGAGATCGACCGTCTGCACACGCCCTTTGAGCGTCAAGGCCGGCGCGCCGTCCAGTCCCGAAGCGCCCAATTCGTCATACTGGTCGCCCTCGTTGAGGATGAGGCGCTGCCCTTGACAGGTCACGGCCACCACCGGATGATGATAATAACCGAGCTGCGGCACTTCGCGCGACGGTGCCGCGTAAGGCGAGTGGCACGTGGTGTCCTGGCTGGCCAGCAGAATCTCGGGGGCGAATCCGACCGCATCCAGCATGGCGGCCAACAGCAGCGCACGATCAGCGGGATGGCCATACTGGTCGGCCAGCGTGCGGTCGGGCGAGGAGAGCGCCTCCAGCGGCAGATCGAGGAAAGAGGGACCCGCCGGTCGGATCGTGCGCAGCACCTCGTCGCGAATCGCCAGAAGGCGGGCGCGCGGCTCGCGTATGCCTTTGACCAGCGCCTTGGCATGCCGGCGTGCGGAGCGGTCCTCATCCCCGGCGCGCTCCAGCGCACGCCGCAGCCGGCGCGCGTGCTCCTTCCAGTCGCCGAACGAGACATAAACAGTGGGCTTGAAAAAGTGCCAGGGCGGCAGCAGCTCTTCCGTGCGCATCGCAGGCTGCGCCGGTGCCTGCCAGGAGAGCGTGATGTGTGTGTCGTTGGTTTCCGCCCGGAACGCCAGCGCCTCCGTGTGGAACGTTTGCAGGGAAGGCCGCAACGTTTTCGGGAAGCTCAGGCGGTACGTCTCGCCCTGAACCGGCTCGACGCCGCCGAAGGCATGCGCATGACTGTAGAAGCAGGCGTTGGTCTGGGTGAAGCGCGTGGTCACGGTAATCACGCTGCCGGTCTCGACACCCGGCAGATTGGCGACCAGCGTTTTGCCGGCGGGATAACGCGGCGCCGCCCCGGCCCATGCCGCATCCATGATATTGATCTCGTGCGGACTGACGCTGTGCACGGTGCCGTTCAGGTTAGAGACGGTCGCGGCGACCACCTCCACCGTCTGCCAGACCGGATTGAAGGCGATCTTCAGATCGGAACCGTTCTTCTTGCCGGCGTAGGTCAGAATTCGTTTGGACCACGTGCGCGTGGTGGTCCAGGCGTGGGGCGTCTCGACCGTCGTGTCAGTCAGATCGCTCAGGATCTCCAGATCCGGCGCGGTCTGTGCAAACGCCTTGAAGAGCGGACGTGCGCGGCTGGCGGCTTCGATCTCCTGAAGGACCTCCTTCAACTCCAGGTAGGCGGCGGGCGAAAACTCCGGGGTCTTCAGCAGATAGCGCAGCGTACCCGTGAGGTCGGTGCCGCTGACCGTCTGCGCCAGCTCGAAGGCCACTCCGGCGCGGTCGATGCGCACAGGCTGCGGCACGGCGTGCACGTCGCCCAACCCCTCGGCGATGTGCAGCGTCACGCGCTCTTCGACGCCGCAGGTGATCCCGGTTTCCAGCGGATAGCGTCGCTCCTTCAGGCCGGTCTGGCCGATCACGAAGTTGGCGTAGCCGAGTGCCGTGCCCAGCCACGGCACCGTGATGAGATCCAGTCCGCTGCCGCGAACCGGGAAATCGGGAACGCGGCTCATGACGGTGACGGTCAGCGGCCGCTCGGTGTCCTGTAGGTCTTCGGGGGCAATGGCGCACGAAAGCACCTCGGCTCCAGCCAAGCGGCTTTTGAGCACGCCCTCGAAAAACTTGCGGCGCTGATCCGGCTTCTGTCGCACGAAGAAGCTGCGGTAGGCGTTGTCGTTGATACCCTCCAGGACTAGGCGTGAGGTCAGCAACAGTGAACCCGAGGCATCCAGCGTACCGTCGGTCTCGATGCGCGCCAGATTGTTTTCGGCCGGATAGACGTCCGACACGCGCAGCGTTTCCCCGTCGGGCTTGGCCACCAGATAGCTGCGGTTACACAGGTAAGCCGGAAAGAGATCACGCGTGTTTTCATCGGTCGGGTCCATCAGCAGATAACCGCCGTCCGGACGGTCAACCGCGGTGATGGCGTGATTGAAAAAAGGAATCGGCACATCCGGGTCCATCCGCGCGCCGGCGTGGATGAGCACCGGATAGGCGGAAATGCCGGCCATGCGCAGCAGCGCGGCCAGCAGGGCGGCTTTGTCGCGGCAGACGCCGTAGCGGTTGTTGAAAGTCACCGACACCGCATGCGGCTCATAGCCGGGCGCGGTTTCTTCGGTCGTGAGCCCCATGTAACGGATCTGCTGCGAGACGAATTTGAAGATGCGGCGGATTTTATCGTCGCGCGACGCGGCGCCCGCGACCAGCCGGTCGACAGTCTCTTGCATCTCGGGCGTGGTATGAGCCAGGGCCGGTTTACAGAGTTTCCAGTACCAGCGCGAGACCGTGGGCCAGTCCGCGACAGTGCTGAGGATCAGGCGCTGCACCTGGGTGTGCAGCGGCGGCATGTCGGGTTCCGGGAACATCTGCGGCACGTCGCGCACCGTCCACGTGTGCAGCGTGCGGCCGTCCGGCTGGCGACTCTCGGCATACGTCACCGTGTTCGAGACAGGGGCGCGCAACACGCGGTGGCGAATCGGGAGATCCGGCGGGGCGGAGACGGCATACAGCAGGTTGAGGATTGGCGCGTCGTACTCAAACACCGCATAGTCGGCCCAGGTGTCCGGCATACGCGCCTTGGTGGTGAGGCGGCAGGTCACCAAGTGGCAGAGGTCGTCGATTTCGAGACCCGGCATCGAGAAACTCAAAATCTTGTTGCTTGGATCGTAGATGTTGGCGCCCATCTGGCCGGGTTCGGTCATGACGCGCGAATAGGCTTCCGGATCGATCGCGATCACACGTCCGTCCGGCTTGATGATCTCGGCCCGATACACAAACGACGTGCCGTAGTTGAGGTCGAACATCAGTTGATGCGAAGATGCGTCGCGGCGCCCCTTCTCGGTCAGGATTTTCGAATACTCGTCATCCCACAGCACCGACGTCCCGTTCTTTTCATAAATTTCAAGGACATGGTCGTCCACCAGCACCCGGTCGGCGTCTGGAAAGCGCGCCGCAGTGACCGCGCGCGCGGCAGACACGACCGTCTCGCGCGCCAGCAGCAATCCCTCAGGCGGATTTACCGCGGCGCCGACCGTCCGGGCAAAAACTGGAAGACAGAAGAGTGCGGCCGCGAAAAAGAACCGCCTCCAGTTTGTCGTCAACATGCGTTTCATGGTGGCGTATTTAAGCACAAATGCCGCCTGGACTCCAGTGGAGAGAGGGCCACGCAGCCACGCAGATTAAAAAAGACGACGTGCAGACTCGACGGGCGACCGGAAAACCGCTAAGCTAAGTGCCCAATCGCGTGCATTGTCCCGATGACGAGTCGTCTCGTTTTCTCGCGGCATGCGTTGCGGCCCGAAAGGTCAGGTTCACATCTATGCGGCGTCAAGACATCGAAAAGGTGCTCATCATCGGTTCAGGCCCCATCATCATCGGTCAGGCCTGCGAGTTCGACTACTCCGGAACCCAAGCGTGCAAGGCGTTGCGCGCCTGCGGGTACAAAGTCGTTCTTGTGAACTCCAATCCGGCCACGATCATGACCGATCCGGTCATGGCGGACGCCACCTATATCGAGCCACTCAATGTCGAACGCATTGAACAGATCATTGCCAAAGAGCGTCCGGATGCACTGTTGCCGAACCTGGGCGGCCAGTCAGGCCTGAATCTGTCGCTGGAGCTGTCCAAAAAAGGCGTGTTAGACAAATACGGCGTGAAGGTCATTGGCGTGAACCTAGACGCCATCGAGCGCGGCGAAGACCGCCAGATCTTCAAGGACACGATGACGCGCCTGGGCATCGAAATGCCCAAGAGTGAGATCACCTACACCGTCGAGCACGCCGAAGAGATCGCGGCGTCGCTCGGATATCCCGTGGTGGTGCGTCCGGCTTACACCATGGGCGGCACCGGCGGCGGGCTCGTCTACAATGTTGAGGAGTTGCGCACCATCGTTCAACGCGGCCTGGAGGCGTCGCTCACCCACCAGTGCCTGATCGAGGAATCCGTGCTCGGTTGGGAAGAGCTTGAAGTCGAGGTCGTCCGCGACGCGAAGAACCAGATGATTGCCATCTGCTTCATCGAAAACATCGACCCCATGGGCGTGCATACCGGTGACTCGTTCTGTTCGGCGCCGATGCTGACCATCGAGGCGTCCGTGCAGGACCGCCTGAAGGATTACGCCTTCCGCATTGTCGAATCGATCGGCGTGATCGGCGGCACCAACGTGCAGTTTGCGCACGATCCCACAAGCGACCGCATCGTCATCATCGAGATCAATCCGCGCACCTCGCGCTCGTCGGCCCTGGCCTCCAAAGCGACCGGATTCCCGATCGCCATGATTTCCGCCCAGCTTGCGAGCGGCATGACCCTGGACGAGATCCCCTACTGGCGCGACGGAACCCTCGAGACATACACGCCGTCAGGCGATTACATCGTCATCAAGTTCGCGCGCTGGGCTTTTGAAAAATTCCGCGGTGTGCAGGACAAGCTCGGCACGCAGATGAAGGCGGTCGGCGAAGTCATGTCCATCGGTAAGACGTACAAGGAAACCTTTCAGAAAGCCATCCGCGCGCTGGAGAACGGTCGCCACGGGCTCGGCTTTGCTAAGGATTTCAACCGCAAGTCGCTGGCCGAACTGCTGGAGCTGCTGCGCGATGCCACCAGCGAGCGCCAGTTCATCATGTACGAGGCGATCCGCAAGGGTGCCACCAACGAGCAGTTGTTTGAGCTGACCCGCATCAAGCACTGGTTCCTCCAGCAGATGCGCGAGTTGGTCGAGTTGGAAGAAAAGATTTTGCAGTACAAGGGCGCCATGCCGAGCGACGAGCTGCTGGTGCAGGCCAAACGCGACGGCTTTTCTGACAAATACCTGGCCCGGATTCTCGGCATCAAGGAGAAGAACATCCGCCTGCGCCGCACCGCACTGGGCGTCACCGAGACCTGGCATCCGGTGCCGGTCAGCGGCGTTGAGAACGCATATTATTACTACTCGTCCTACAACGGCAAAACGGACGAGGTGCCGGTCTCCAAGAACGCCAAAAAGGTCATGATTCTGGGCGGCGGGCCGAACCGCATCGGCCAGGGGATCGAGTTTGATTACTGCTGCGTCCACGCCGCTTTCGCGATGCGTGAGGCCGGCTATGAAACCATCATGGTCAACTGCAACCCCGAGACGGTGTCCACCGACTACGACACCTCCGACAAGCTGTATTTCGAGCCGGTCACGCTCGAAGACGTGCGGCAGATTTACGAGCGCGAGAAGCCGGACGGCGTGATCGTGCAGTTCGGCGGCCAGACGCCGCTCAACATCGCGCGTGAGCTGGCCGACGCCGGCGTCAAAATTCTGGGCACCAGCATCGACTCCATCGACAGCGCTGAGGACCGCGATCTTTTCCGTCACATGATGGAACGCCTGGAGATTCCGATGCCGGAATCGGGTATGGCGGCCGACATCGACGAGGCGGTCAAGGTTGCCAACGCCATCGGATATCCGCTGATGATCCGGCCCTCTTTCGTGTTGGGCGGACGCGGCATGGAGGTGATTTACGACGAGCAGATGTTGCGGGAGTACGTCGACAAAGCGGTGGGGGTCACGCCAGACCGTCCCTTGTTGCTCGACCGTTTCCTACAGGAGGCGCTGGAATGCGAGGCTGACGCCCTTTCCGACGGCAAGGACGTCTACATACCGGCCGTGATGGAGCACATCGAGCTGGCCGGCGTGCATTCCGGCGACTCGGCTTGCGTCATCCCGCCGATTTCGATCCCCGAGAAACACCTCGACACGATCTTGGCCTACACGCGCAAGATCGCGCAAGAGCTGCATGTCGTCGGCCTGATGAACATGCAGTACGCCATCGAAAAAGACAAGGTTTATGTGCTAGAGGCAAATCCGCGCGCCTCGCGCACCGTGCCGCTGGTCTCTAAGGTGTGCAACACCCAAATGGCCCGCATCGCCACCCGGCTGATGCTGGGAACGCAGATCAGCGAGCTCGGGCTCGGACCCAAAGTCATCCCGCACTTCGGGGCGAAAGAGGCGGTCTTCCCGTTCGACAAGTTCCCGGAGGTCGATCCGGTGCTGGGCCCTGAGATGCGCTCGACCGGCGAGGTGCTCGGTCTGGCTTCGACGTTCGGACTGGCCTACTACAAATCGCAGGAGGCGGCCAACGCCAAGCTGCCGACCGAAGAAGGCACGGTGCTCATCAGCCTTTCGGAAAAGAATCCCGCCGCCGCCAAAGCGGCCAAGGAATTCGTGAAGCTGGGCTTCAAGCTGGTCGGCACGGAGGGCACGATCCGCTGGCTGGCCGAAAACGGCATTGCGGGCGAAGTGATCCACAAAATCAACGAGGGGCGCCCCAACGTGCTCGATGCCATCGTCAACCGGCAGGTCAGCCTCGTGATCAACACGCCGTCCGGACGCCGCGACGCGCGCGCCGACGACGCCTCGATCCGCAAGGCGGCGTTGAAATACAAGGTGCCTTACCTGACGACCGTCGCGGCCGCCGTGGCCAGTGCCCAAGGGATCCGCGCCGCGCGCGACAGCGCTGGCGGTGTGAAGTCCATTCAGGCCTACCACGCCGACATCCGCTGAGTGGTCCGTGCGATCACGATGCTTCGGTCGCTCAGCCGGAATATTCCGGCTGAGCGCATCCCCTCGCGCATGGGTTGTATTGACTTTTTTGCCTAAAATGCGACAATCCCCGGCATGAAAGCTATTTGTTTCATGATGTCCGGCCTGATGTCTTTTGTGCTCGCGCTTCCGTCACCCGCGCGCCCGCCGAATTACGACGAAGCCAAAGTCGCGCCGTACACCCTGCCTGACCCGCTGCTCTTCGCAGATGGCAAGCGGGTCGCCACGCCGGACCAGTGGCCACGGCGCCGAGCCGAGATCGTCGCTCTCTTTGAGGACCAGATGTACGGGCTCGTCCCGCCGCCGCCCGCCACCATGCGTCTCGAGACCCTCGAGGAACGTGACATCCTGAACGGACGCGCCCGCCGTAAACAGCTCCGCATGTGGTTCCGCGCCGACAACACTGGCCCCAAGATCGACTGGATCCTCTTCATTCCGAACGCCGCGCCGCGTCCGGTCCCGGCCTACATCGGCCTCAACTATTACGGTAACCAGGAGCTGGACCCCGACCCCGCCATCCGGCTGACCGAGGGCTGGCTGCGCAACAATGACAAACACTTCATCACCGGCAACCGCGCTTCGGAAAAAAGCCGCGGACTCAATCCCGCGAGCTGGCCGTATGAAACGCTGGTGACACGCGGATACGCGCTGGTGACCGCATGCTACGGTGACATCGCGCCGGACGACAAGGTGCTCTACACCAACGGCGTGCACGTCCTCTTCCCGCCCTCCACGCCTGGCGTCGGCAATGACACCACCGCATTGGGCGCGTGGGCGTGGGCGCTGATGCGCGGCATGGATATGCTGGAACGGGAACCCGCCATCGACGCCAAGCGCGTCGCTGCGGTCGGCTGCTCGCGCCTCGCCAAAACCGCGCTGCTGGCCGGCGCCAAAGACGAGCGCTTCGCGGTCATCATCCCCAACCAGACTGGAGGCGGCGGCGTGCCGCTGGCCAAACGCGACTACGGCGAAAATGTCGCCCTGCAAAATCAGAACTTCCCCTACTGGTTTTGCGGCAATTTCCGGATGTACAGCGACAACGAGGCGGCGATGCCGTTCGACCAGCACCTGCTGCTCGCCGCCTGTGCGCCGCGCCGCGTCTATGTCTCCAGTTTCCCCGGCCGCTGGTTCGATCCATACGGCGAATTCCTCAGCATGAAAGCCGCCGAACCGGTCTGGCGTTTTCTCGGCCATGACGGACTGCCGGCCGACACGTGGCCCGACGACCTCGCGCCGGCTCTCGGCAGCCACCTCGCCTACCACCGCCGGCCGTTCGAGCACGGCATCGCGACCTACGACTGGCAGGCCTACCTCGCCTTCACGGACAAGGCGTTCGGCGTCGCCATCGATTGGCAGCCGACGAAAACCGACACTTGGAAACGTTTCACGCGCCATCACTTTACAGTGGACGGCAAACCGTGCTGGGTGGCCGTCCCGCCCAACCCGCGCCCCGGCAACCCGTGGGTCTGGTGCATGGAGTTCCCCACGGCCTTTGATGACCGCACCGGCGTCGTGCCGCTGGTCGAGAACGGTTTCTATTACGCCCACATGAGTGTCGGTAACACCTTTGGCAGCCCGGCCGCACAGAGGCACTTCGACCGGTTCTACGCGCACATGACCGCCAAGGGACTCAACTCGCGCGTCTCACTGATCGGTGTCAGCCGCGGTGGTCTCTACGCCTACCGATTTGCTTTCCGCAACCCGGAGCGCATCGTCTGCGTCTACGGCGACGCGCCGGTCTGCGATTTCAAGAGCTGGCCCGGCGGCAAGGGTAAAGGCAAGGGCAGTGCCGGTGACTGGCAAAGCCTGTTCACGCACTACGGGTTCAAGGACGAATCTGAAGCCTTGTCGTATCCCGAGAATCCCGTTGACGTCCTCGCGCCCCTGGCCGCCGCCAACATCCCGCTGATTCATGTGGTCGGCGATGCCGACGACGTCGTGCCGGTTGAAGAGAACACGGCGGTTATCGAACGGCGCTACAAGACCTTGGGCGGCACGATCACCGTCTTTCACAAGCCTGGCGTCGGTCACCATCCTCACGGTCTCGACGACCCCGCGCCGGTGGCCGCGCTGATCCAGGCCTACACGACACGCCGCGATCTCGAGAATTGCCAGTGACGCGGAACTTTTCCGACATCCTGCTGGTGGCCGTTAATGCGAGATACAGCCACTGCGCCTTTGCCCCCCGATCGCTGATCGCCAATCTGGGACCTCTCGCGCCGCGCGCCGTCCTGCTGGAAAGCGACTTGGCGATCACGCCGCTACAGCTTGCCGAACGCATCGTCGCCCGCTCCCCGCGCGTGGTAGGGTTTTCGGTCTATCTCTGGAACGTTCGCCTGATCGAGGCCACCGCGCGCATCCTGCGCGTGGTCGCTCCCGGGATGCGCCTTGCGGCCGGCGGCCCCGAGCTCACAAAAGACTACCCGCACGCCGATCTGTTCGACACCGTGATCGTGGGTGAAGGAGAGTCCGCTTTCCGCGCCTTCTGTGAAACCGTGCTGACCGACGGCGGCGACTTCCCGTTATCATCCGTCTTGGTCAATGAAACTGGTGAAGACCTCGCCGCTCTCGCGCTACCCTATACTCTCTACTCCGACACCGATCTCGCCCGTCGGACGGTTTATGTCGAAACGAGCCGCGGCTGCCCGTTCACCTGCGCCTACTGCACGTCGGCCGGATCGGGCCTGCGCCTGATTCCCCTGAGGCTGTTGTTGCCTGCCTTTGACGAACTCTGGCGACGCGGCCTACGTCGATTCAAATTCCTCGACCGCAGTTTCAATGCGCCGGCGGAACACGCCTGTGCGGTTCTCGACTTTTTCCGCAGCCGTGTCACCGCCGACACCTGCCTGCACGTGGAGATTCAGCCCGACCGCCTGCATCCGGACGTGCTCAGCCGTCTGGCCGATTTCCCGACCGGCACCCTGCACCTTGAAGTCGGCATCCAAACGTTGACTCCGCACGTCGCGGCTGCGATCGGCCGTAGTCCCGACACTGCGCGCACGCTGGAAACGCTGCGTGTCTTGACACGCGAGACCGGCGCGACGGTACACGCCGACCTGATCTTCGGGCTGCCCGGCGAGAACGAGGACACCTTCGCGCGCGGTTTCAACACCTTGGTCACCGTCTGTGATCCGCCCGAAGTGCAGGTCAATTGGCTCAAAGGCTTGCCGGGCACACGCTTCGCGCGCGAAGCGCAACGGCTCGGCCTCGCCTTCAACCCCGAGCCGCCCTATGAGCTGCTGCGTTCAGACGCGATGGATTTTGCAACGCTGTCGCGTATCCAGCGCTTTGCGCGCTGTTGGGAACTGGTGCACAACCGCGGCCATTTCAGCGAGGCATGCCTCTGCCTCCACGCGCTGGCCGGCGGCGACATCTACGCCTGTTATCAGGCGCTGGCTGATCATCTCTGCGCGGCCGAAGGCAAGCTCTTTGCCATTTCGCGTCCCCGCCTCGCTGCTCTGCTTGACGATTTCCTCTCCCGTCCCTCCCCCCACCGACACGCCCCTAACCCCTCTCCCCCCCATGAGCGTTGAAACCGTCACCCCCTATGACAGTGGCGCGAGCAAGCGTGAACAGATCACACACGCCTTCGACGTGATCGCGCACCGCTACGACCGTCTCAACCGCATTCTTTCGCTCGGCATCGACCGCGGCTGGCGGCGGCGCGCGCTGCGGCTGCTCGCACAGGATGCAGCGCCGGACCGCGTGCTCGACGTGGCGACGGGAACGGCGGATTTCGCGATCCTCGCCGCGCGCCTGCTGCCGCACGCGCGCATCACGGGCATCGACCTGTCGGCGGGCATGCTTGCGTCGGGCCGCGCCAAAGTTTTGCGCGCGCAACTGTGCGACCGCATCGACCTGATGCGCGGCGACTGCTTGGCGCTGCCGTTTGCGGATGGGTCGTTCGACGCCGTGACCGTCGCCTTCGGCGTGCGCAACTTTGAAAGCATCGCCGCAGGTTTGGCAGAGATGCACCGCGTGCTCGCGCCGGCCGGCCGCGTGGTGATCCTTGAACTCTCGCAGCCTGAACGTGCGCCGATGCGCCCGCTTTTCCGCTTTTATCTCAGGGCTGTCATGCCGCTGCTCGGCCGGCTCTTCTCCGGTCACGCACGCGAATACCGATATCTGCCGGCCTCGATTGAGCAGGTCCCGCAAGGCGAAGCCATGCTGGACCTGCTGCGCGAGGCAGGCTTTGACGCATGCCGCGCGGTGCGCTACACCTTCGGCGTCTGCTCGTGCTATACCGGGCGCCGGACCTCCTGATCGTCACGGCTTCAGAAAGCGGTCGAAAAAATCGCAGGCGGCGTCTACCGCGATCTCGTGCCCGCCGTCAAACCAATGGATGGCCGTGCGGTCTGACAGGCCAAGCCGCGTGTACAGGCGCCGCACGCGCGCATACTCATAGCCGACGAACTCGTCCCAAGCCACGCCGTCAGCGTGACCGCGCTGCGCCATAAAAGGACGCGGAATCATCAGACAGGCAAGGTCGGAGTAATTAAAGGTGCTGCCGATATCAAACTCAAACATCTCGTACTCGTCCCACAGCGCGAAACTGAATGGATAGCGCGTCGACGCCATTTTGACGATGCCTTCATTGAAATCACCCGTCGACACCGCCAGACAGAAGCGCGTCATCACCGGAGGCACGCGAACCGCGGTCTTGCCGCCGTAGGACTGCCCGATAAACGCGATGCGAGCGCCGTCCACAAACGGCAGGGTGTCCAACCAGTCAAACATCTGCTCATATTGGAGGTGAATGTACGAATAGAGCGTCCATTGCAGCGGATTCGCCTTGCGGACAAGCTGACGGTAACGGTCCTCAAACACATACGGATTTTGCGGTGAAAACACGAGATAGCCCCGTTCCGCAAGTCGCGGCGCGATTTCGTAATAGGTCTGACGCCCGCCGTTTTCCAGCGCCATCAGCGTGCGCGGCGTACCGCCGCGCCCATGCTGAGCGACAATCAACGGACGGCGCTCGCCGGGCCGAATGCCGTTCGGAACCAGCAGATACCCGTAGAGCATGAAATCAGGCAGCACGTCCAGCACCACCTCATAGCAAACATACGCGGTCGTCTGCTCGACCACACGCGTGCGAGGATTGAGCGCTGCCCGCGCGGCGTGGATGCGCCCCATCACCTGCTCCAGATAATACGTGCGATACGCGTCGGCAGAGCGGTCAAACGCTGCGGGCGATGACACGTCAAGGCCGGCGAGAAACGCATGGCGCACCGCCGGCGAAACCGCAAGCAAATGCTGCGAAAACGCATTCATGCCTTTGACCAGCCGCGCTTCGCGCGCCGCGCAGACCGCCGCATCGACGGTCGCGCCCTCCCACCCGCCGCCTGCCAGCGACACGGCGGAACCGCCGGCGGCCTCCGGCTCCGTCACCCGCTCGAGCCAGCCTTCTCCATCGGATGGCACCAGCCCGCGGGCGCGCGCCACCTCGCGTTCAACGGCATCCTCCGCCAGCGAGACGATTTCACCCGGCGCACCGCCCTCACCCCGTTCACGGGTGACCGCCTCAACCGGCCCCGGTGTCGTCAGGACGGTGAGCCGCCGCGGCGCAATCAGCGCGGCCACTTCCGCGTCGCCGAAGCGGCGCAACAGGCCGAAAACATTACGGTCGATCGGCTCGCGCCACAACGCTTCACGCGCACCGAAGTAACCGGCCACCACGGTCTGATCAATCCGTGTGTCCAGCGCACCCGCATACAACGCCAGCATCCCTCCGTCGCCCCACCCTTCGACGCGAACCGAGGCCGATGGGGTTTGTGCACGGAACCAATCGACCAGAGCCAACACCTCCTGCACTTCATAGCCGATCACATGGCGTCCCATGACATAGGCAGGGCGATAGACGAATTCACGCGCGGGCATGACTTTGCCGCCGGGCATGGCTGCCGCCTGTTTGCCATAGAAGGGATTGGGCAGTTCACTCACGTATTTGGATTTCTTCCGGCTGATCACAGCGGGCACCACCATCCGGCAGTCCGGCGGCGGAAAACGGAATCCTAGGCGTGACGCCGCAGCGGCACCGTTTGTGAGCCCCAGCACCTGCTCGGGCGTAATCCCCGCATGCGGGAGATGCACGATGTTGGCGGTGACGGAGGGCTGCATCGGCTCAAGTAGCAAGCCCTCAGCCGAGAAGTCGCCGATGACCGGCCAACGGATGCGCACCAGCGTGTGCGTGTCGGTACGCCCCACGACTGCGGCATGCGTGAGCGTGCTGAGCGTCTCGGGCGCGTCAAAGGGCACGCGCGCGTCTCGCACGCCAAGCATACGGGCCAGTTCAGTCCTGTTCGTGGCCAGCCATGCAGCGGCGGCCGATCCGCCGTCCGCCATACGCTGGCGCCATTGTCGGGAACGCTCGGCTGCGACACGTTCCGTCTCCCGCAGGGTAAAACGGTCGAGCCCACTCAGGTAGGCATCGGAAAGATCGTTTGTCCCGGTCAGGGGCTTCGTTCCTGCCAATGGCTGCGCCATGGCCCCAGCCGCGCCCAACACCACCGTCCATCCGAATCGAGCGATCTTGCGCATGGTTCCCCCCTTGCCGGTGCCTGATCCCGGCCCGCGCGTGCGCGGCGAAATCTGCCGCGCGTCAGCGCAACGGCGTTTCATCAGCCGCGACTAGCTTCTGCACCCCCATCATGTTTTTGTCGCGCAGCCCGGGGCTCGCATAGCGCCAGACGAGCTGCTTGGCGCGCGTGATCTCGAACATGCCTGTCCCCTGCCCCTCTTTCGTGTACGCCGCGTAACAGCCGACCACGAGATTGTTGTTCGGTAATACGTGGAACCCGGTCATGTTTTGGATCACGACCCCGGAAACATCGTCTTTCGTGAAGGACCAGACCGCCTTGCCGCCCGCCTCATACTCGATAAGCTGGTCGATGGCCGACACCAACGTGTTGCCGTTCGGCAGACGCACCGCCGCGAAGGCGAGGGACGGCGTGCGCTGTTCCCAAGCGGTAGTGCCGTCCGGCCGGTACTCGCGCACCACATTGTCGCCCGAATGGCACACGAGATAGTTGCCGTTCGCGAGTTTGCGCGCCATGCGCATATGGTGGTGGTCGTTTTTGGATTCAAAGCGCGTCATCAGCGAAAAAACCACGCGCCCCGCGGGATCGACTTCAACCAAACGGCCGGAGGCGTTCTCGCCGACCAGTGTGTACCCGTTCGGCAGGCGCTGGCACGAAAAGGCGCCGCCGCCCTTCTGATTTTCCGGCACGTAACGGAAGACGACCCTGTGATCGGGCGCGACCTCAGTGACGGCTCCGTCGGCGAACAGCACGTGGCCGTTCGGCAGACGCCAGGCGTCATGAATGTTGCCGGCCTTGTGCTCCCACACCACATCCCCCTGCGGCGAAAGCAGCAGCACGCGCCCGCTGCCGGTCGCCAGCACCGGAGCGTCCAAAACACCGTCCACCCCGGCGGCGCACACCGCACCCGCAACCGCCAACGCCAGCAACGGCAGCCATCCTTTTTCCATCAGGGTTCCCTCTCTTTAACAGTCGGTGCCTATCGTTCCAGTGCGATTCCACGCCGGATGTAGGTCGGCACATCGAGATCCTGTCCCTCGTGCAACGTCGGTTCAACATCGCGGAATTTGCCGCGCCCGGTCGCGCCGAATGACAGCTTGCTGCCCTTGGCGCGGCTGCGGCGGCTACCCGGCTGGATGGGAAAGGCGTCGGCCACCGGCGGTTCCGCAGCGGCAGGCGGCGCGGCATCTTTGGCCGGCGTGGCGGATTGGCTGACGGCAGCCACCCAGCTTTCAAACGAGAGCGCGACCAACTCGATGCGTCCCTCATACTGCGCATCGAGCACGGTGCCCATTTCGATCAGGCAGCCTTTGGGCGCATGGCTGCGCAGTGCGCCCATAACCTCCCCGATTTCAGACAAACGCAGGTCGGGACCGGCCAGGATGCCGAGCATCACGGCACTCGCCTTGGACAACGAGTCGCCTTTGCGCAGCAAGCGGCAACTCTTCAGCGCCTCGACCGCATGGCGCGCGCGGTCCGCGCCCGAAGCCGATGCGAACCCGAAACGCGCGTTACCGCCCTGCAACACCATTTTATGCAGCCGCTCCGGATCAAGCTGGATGAATCCGGGCTTGGTCACCAGCCGCCATAGCAGCGTCACCCCGGCAGAAATTAAGCTTTCGGAAACCTGAATCGCGTCGCCCAGCATGTCTTCGCGCGCATCGCTAAACAGATCGTCCTGCGGAATCACGATCAAGGAATCCGCGTTTTCTTCGATCATCGGTAAGACGCGGTCAGCCGACTTCGCACGCGCTTCGCCCTCAAAGACAAACGGCCGCGTGACAAAGCAGACGGTGGCCATGCCCATATCATGCAAGGCCTTGACGATCTCCGGCGTTGCACCGCCGCCCGTGCCGCCGCCCAAACTCGCCAGGATCACCACGGTCCGCACGTGCTGCATCTGGGCACGCAACGTCTCGAGGTCATCCTGCGCGGCCAAACGCCCGAGAATCGCGTCGCCGCCTGTACCATGCCCAGAGAGCCGCGAGCCGCCAAGCAGAACGGCCGACATGCCGGCGCCGGCCACCGGCCGCAGCGGCTGCGCATCCGTATCGGCGCACACGACGCGTAACCCCTCGCCATAGGCCGAACGGACAGACGCCGCGAGGCGGCAGCCGCCGCCCCCGACGCCCAGCAGAAGCAGTCCTGAACCTTGTTCCTGACTCATCGTCTAAACCACCCTTTAAAGATGTTTTTAACCGGCGCCAGCATGCCGCGGTCTTCATAGGTCATGTGCCCGTACAGCACAAGGCCGGCGGCCGTGCACAGAGAGGCCGGCTGCTCCACCTTGTCCAAACCATCGACATTGACCGGCATGCCGATTCGGCACGGCACGCCGAAGATGCGCTGCGCCAGTTCCGTGACCTTGCGCAGGTAGGCGCCGCCACCCGTCAGCACCACACCCCCGCCGACATGCGGCAGCACGCCGGCATCATGCAGCCGTGAGCGCACCACGCGCAACGTCTCATCCATGCGCGCGTTGATCACCGTGTGCAGCGCTTTGCAGTTCAGCATCCGCTCCTCAAATCCCACATCGGCCTTGAGCGCGACACGTCGCGCCCCGCCTTCAGAATCTATCAATGCAGCGCCTTCGGCGCGTTTCAACTCCTCGGCCCGGTTGAGCGGAATGTTAAAGGCCAGGGCAATGTCATTGGTAACATGATCACCGCCGACGCCGACGCTGCCGACCGCCGCGACCACATCATTGCTGTATGCAATATAATTCGTGGTTCCGCCACCCAGATCGATCAACACCACGCCGTTGCGCTTCTGCTCAGCCGTCAACGCCGCCAAGGCCGCGCACACGCCGGAGAACGCCACGTCGGTCACCTCCAGTTCCGCGCTCTTCGCCACATTGACTGCGTTTTCAACCCGGCTCTTGACTCCGTGCACCGCCATGACGTTCAAGGTGAGCATTTTGCAGCGCATGCCCTCCGGCTTGACAATCCCGGGCTGATCATCCACCGTGAACGACTGCGTGATCGTGTGCAGCACCTGCCGTTCGGGATCGATCTGCACCTCCTTGGCGTTCTCCGTCACCTCGTCAATATCGTCGCGTGACACCACATGGTCGCTTGAACGGATCGTCACCATGCCGGGGTTTACCGTGGCCAGTATGTGGCCGCCCGACAACGCCATCAACACTTGCCAGATACTTACGTCGGACTGTTTCTCAGCCAGCTTCACGGCCGTTTCAACGCCCGTACGCGCCTGCACCAAATCAAACATTTGGCCTTTGCGCACACCGATCGTGGGGTAAGACCCTACGCCCGTGATCTTGATGCGTCCGCCGTCAGACTCGCCCACGCACACCACCGTGCGCGACGTTCCGATCTCCAGCGCCGCTATCGGAGGAATCGCCATACGCCTTTGCCTCTCCCTTTCATTGGACCCCGACCGGCATCGCAAAGACACGTTCGGGCAGAGTCGCGTCCCACATCATCCTCGGCTTGCCGATCTCGCTCTCCATGGCCTTCACCAAATTGTCAAAATGCCGCTGCATCCGCAGGTCGGTCTCTTTTAAATCATCCGACATCCCCTGCCACGCGAACTTTGCCTGACGGTAATCGGAAAAAGTCAGCATCAAGTAATCCAGCTTGGAAGCGTCCACCGCCAGCAAGCGCACCGAACACTCGGGCCGCAGCGTGCTGTGAATCAAGCGGGCCGCCGCCAATTCATTGCCGTGCAGGCGCTCGCCGGGCTTGATCTGAGAAAACTCGTCCGCCCCTTTGATCAGTGGCAGTCCACCGGTGCCTGCGTAGCGAATAAACACCACGCCCTCCTCGTCCACCACGCGGCCGTGCGACCCCACGCGCGCGATCGGCTCACGTTCTACGATCGTGACGGTCAGTTTGTCCGGCATACGCCGCACGATGGAAATCTCGCGGATATTCGGCGCCTGCTCCAACAGTTCACGCCGTTTCTGTTCGATCGGGATCGCGAACAGATTGACTCCTTCGCGCAGCCCGAGTTTTTCGCAAATCAGGTCAGGCGTCAGCGTCCGGCCGGTCACGATCACCACCGAACTTCGCAGGTCGCGCAACACGAACAACGATTGCGCCCGAAAGTAATAGACGGTGAACAGCGTCCATACGCCCCAAACGCTGATCACCAAGACCGCGGCACAGGCAGCCAGCGCCAGCGCGAGTTTCACGCCGGACGGCAGATCCGTCACGACGCCGGTCACGCGCCGGCCGCTTTGCGCAAACCGGTTCACCCGCCCCTTGCCTCGTTGGAATAACTTCCACTTCATCGTTAACCCCGGCCCTCTGTCATCCGCAGGCCGCGCTTTCCAGCAAACGCGCACACAGCGCACTGAAGGAAAGACCTGCCTGCGCCGCCGCTTTGGGCAGCAGGCTGGTCGCCGTGAAGCCCGGCACGGTGTTGATTTCAAGCACAAACGGCTGCCCGTCGGGTGTCACCCGGAAATCCACGCGGCTGACGCCGCGGCAACCGACCGCCTCAAATGCCACCAGCGCCAGCACCTGACACGCCGCAACCAGCGGCCGGTCAGCCTCCGCTTGCGGAAACACGTAGCGCGTCACACCCTGCGTGTATTTCTCTTGGAAACCGTACCAGCCCTGCGGCGCCTGGATCTCCACCACCGGCAGCGCTTCGCCAGCGAGTACGCCAACCGTCCACTCGCGGCCGGGAATGTACGTCTCCACCAGCACCTCACCCTGTCCGTCAACCGCACGCGCCGCCGCCAGCGCGGCCGGCCACTCTGCCGTGTCGCTCACCTTGGAGATGCCGACGCTCGATCCGTCGCGCGGCGGCTTCACCACCACCGGCAACGACAAGGCCGTTTCCGACATGCCGCGCGTCAGCACCTCGTACGGCGCCGTCGGCACGCCCGCCTGCTCCAGCACACGTTTGGTCGCGATCTTGTCGATCGTGATCCGACTGGCCGCCGCCCCCGGGCCGGTGTACGGCACGCCCAGACGGTCCAGGTCGGCCTGCACACCGCCATTTTCGCCATAACCGCCATGCAGCGCGATGAAGACCGCCTCGGTGCCCTCCGGCAACCCTTCCAAGCGATCCCGCTCCAGCACCACCGGCCGCGCGTCGTACCCCGCCTGCTTCAAACCGTCAACCACCGCGGCACCCGACCGGAGCGAGACGTCGCGCTCGCTGGAGGTCCCGCCCATGATCACTGCAACCCGTTTCATACCGTTCAATCCGCTTTCTCACTCGTCACAAAAAAAGTCCGCTGACTTCGGCCGTCAACTGCACGCCGCCGTGGCGCGCAGCCCGGCCCCGCATCTGCAACGCCACCGCCAACACATCCGAGGCTGTCGCCGACTCATCAGTCGCCACGACATTCGCATGGAAATCCGTCACGCGTGCGCCGCCGATCTGAAGCCCCTTGCAGCCCGCAGCATCCAGCACGCGCCCGGCAGCCACTTCCGCCGGGTTCCTAAAAACCGACCCCGCGCAGCGCAGTCCCGACACGGGCATCCGTTTGGCCCGAACCGCCTGCCGCAACGCGGCGACTCGCTCTGGCGTCGCACGTTCCAACCGCAACCCGCAGGCCAGCGCGACGCATTCCCTCAACCCGGCGCAACACCGGTAAGAAAATCCACAATCGACGGGGTTCAGTATAGCGATTTCGCCGTCCGGATTCAAACAGCGAATCCACGCGACACGCGACCCGATATCGCCGCCGTGCGCCCCTGCATTCATGGCCAGCCAGCCGCCCAGCGTCCCCGGCACGCTGTCGAGACACTCAAGGCCCGACAGCCCCTCGCGTTCCAGCCCGTCCAGCAGGGCCGGCCCCATCCAGCCGCACTGCGCAACCACCGTGTCGCCGCGCACGTCGATGTCCCGGAACGCACCCGGCGCGAAACGGATCACGCAGCCAGACTCGCCCAGATCGCTGAACCATGCGTTGGCTCCGGCCCCTGCAAACCGCCAGCGCACGCCGTGTGCGCCGCACAGACGCAGCACAGCCGCAAGCCCCGGTTCGTCTGTGACCTCGACGCGCCAGCGCGCCCAGCCCCCGACCTGATAAAACGACCAGCGCGCCAAGGCGCCGAACGGCACCGTCTCAACCCCTGGGAGCGCCAACAAAGCCGCTTCGAACCCCTCGGGATCTCTGCGTACCGGCCAGCCGCGCGTAAGATCTTCGCGGATTAAGTCAGCCATGCCGATCACATCGCCGGCGCCTGCAATCACCACCACATCGCCCGCCGCCAGCGTCTGCCGCAGGTAGGCCCACGCCTCCTCCTGCGTGTGCGCCAATTTGAGGCGCGGCCCGATGCGCGGCGCATCCCCATCTCCGGCAACACCGGCTGCCGGTCGACATGCGGCCTGCCTGAACCAGGCGTACAAATCTTCGATGCCCCCGCCCTCCAGCGGCGCTTCGGAAGCCGCGTAGACCGGCAACAGGATCACCTCGTCGGCCTCCGCAAAAGCAGGCGGGAACTCTGGCCCCAACGCACGCGTGCGCGTATAACGATGAGGCTGAAAGACCACCACCAACCGCGCGGGTCGCTCATCGCGCGCCATGGCCAGCGCGGCTTTCAACTCAGCCGGATGGTGCGCATAGTCGGTCACGATCCGAATGCCCTGCACGTCCGCCACGCATTCATAACGGCGTCCCGGCAGCTCGTCGCAGGCGCGCGGCAGCGCCGCAAACACGGCCTCAGGCTCATACCCCAGCAACAACGCGCCGGCGGCGGCACCTAATGCGTTGACCGCGTTGTGCCGTCCTGCCACGCCCAGCTCAAGGCGGCCTTGAGGCACCCCGCGCCACCACACGTCAAACGAGACGCGTCCCGCTTCGACGCGTACTTCCGTCGCCCGCAGCGCGGCATCCGCCGCCACGCCGTACCGCAAAACCGGAACGGCGGCCGAGGCGGCAGCCCGGTCCGCGCGGACGTTGTCACAGCAGACCGCCACGCCTTCGCGCGTGCCGGCAACCACCGACACAAAACAGGCGGTGAGCGCCGCCTCTCCGTCAAAGTGCTCCAAATGGTCGAGGTCGATGTTGGTGAGAATCGTGACGGCAGGCGCATACCGTGCGAGCGTGCCGTCGCTCTCGTCGGCTTCCGCCACCAGCAGGTCGCCGCCGCCCCAGCCGGCCACACCGCCCAAGCGCGCTGTGGCACCGCCTATGCACCACCCCGGCGCAGCCCCCAATTCCTGCAGCAGCCGCGCCGTGAAACAGCTCGTGGTGGTCTTGCCGTGTGCGCCGCAGACCGCGACGCCGCGCGCGCCTGACACCAGATCAGCCAAAACATCGCCGCGGCGGAAAACCGGCAGACCGCGTTCGCGCGCCGCGCACAGCTCGGGATCAGACGCCGGAATCGCCGGCGTGACGATCACGCGGTCGGCATCCGCCAGATGCGAGGGATCATGACCGCAGTCAACACGCACGCCGCCCGCGCGCAGCCAGCCGGCCCATGCGCTCAGGTGCGTGTCACACCCGCTGACAGCCCACCCGCGCCGCGCGAGCAGATACGCCACGCCGGCCATGCCTACGCCGCAGACACCCAGCATGTGCACATGGCCGGGCTCCCCCCACTGACCCGCATCCTGTTTCACGTCCTGCCCATCCTGTTGCGCGCCCCCGCTGAAGGCCGCGCTACCACGACCAGCGGTACATCAAACGCCGATCCATCGCTTCGCTCAGCCAGCGCCGCCATGCTGCGTTCACCCCGATTCCGGGACGCGCCGCGAAGAGGTCCATCAACGTCACGTGCTCTTCATAACGGATCACCCTGACCGCCTCGGTCTCCAGCAATTCCGCCATCGCCGCCTGCGCATCCGCACTGTAGCCGATCGCATCGATCAACTTGTGCTGCAGCGCATCGCCCGCTAGGAACACGCGGCCGTCGGCCAGCGGCGCCACGGTCTTTTTCGGCAGCTTGCGATGTTCGGCCACCAAGGATACAAAGCGTTCGTGCATGGCGGAGATCACCTTTTGCAACAGCTCCTTCTGCTCGGGCTTCACCTCGTGAAACGGATTGAGCAGATCCTTGTTGTCGCCGGACTTGATGGTCACATCCTGCACGCCCAATTTCGCTGCCAGCTCCTTGATGTTGTACGACTGCATGATTACGCCGATGGAACCGGTCAAGGTCGTCGGATGCGCCAGAATACGGTCGGAGGCGAGCGCGATGTAGTACGCGCCCGACGCGGCCACGTCGCCCATGAGCGACACGACGACGCGCCCCGCCTGCGCTTTCTTGAAGTCGAGCAGTGCTTTGTAGATGATGTCGCTGTCCGTGATGCCACCGCCGCCGCTGTTGATCTCCAGCAGCAGGCCCCGTACCTCGGGATCATGGGTTGCGCGTCGAATGGAACGCAACACCGTGTTGGCGTTGCCCGCGTACCACGCCGAATCGCCGAGCATGATCATGCCGCTGACCGGCACGCGCACCACTTTGGCTTCGCCCTGGCCGGACGACCAGCGCTCGATCATGTCCGGCGCGTCATCCTCGCCCACGTCATACACGGCGCCGCGTGAAGGGAACAGGCCGCCCAAGGGACCGCCCGTCCGCGAAGAAAAAGCGCCCATGCCTTCCATCAGCGCCAACGCGACCAGCAGACCGAACCCGACAAACAGAATAAGGATCAGCGCGCAACCGAATCCGCAACCGCGCCCTCTGCGTGTGTTTTCTTGACTCTCAGCCATACATGCCCCCTTTGGGTAAAAACCGCGCACATCTTAGCACACCCCTTTGACCCTTGCCATTATCTAAAAACAAAAACCGCGCAAACGTTGACTCGCAACCGTTTACGCGGCTTTCAATATGGTGCTCGGGGGGGGACTCGAACCCCCACGGAAAACCAATAAAAACGGGCCTCCCGTCGGTGGCGGGACACACATAGGGACACATGCCCGGGGGTTATCGCCCGAACTGATTGAAATTGTCGATGCTTGGGAAGGCCTGCCCCGTCACGTCCGGTTTTCGGTGTTGACCCTTGTGCGTTCTGTAAAGAGAGGTGACGCATGATCGACGGCCCGACGGGTGAAAGAGCCGCGCAAGCCGCCACACACGCGCCCGCACACGACGGGGGCAAGTGTGGCGGCGCTGCTGCGGCGTCATGGGACAGGGTGCCGGTTGCTGGGCCTATGGCTTGTCATATAGGCCATATCTCACCGCAAGGAAAGAAAGACGGACACTTAACGGTTGAAGTGTGGCATAAGCATGTGAGGGTTAAACGTCCTTGCCACATCACCCCTACAAAAGCCGCTCCCCGTGGAGTTGTCAAGGGTATGTCGCCGCGTTCTGGGCGTCGTTTGCGCTGGGCCATTGAAAATACCCCTGCTTTGTCTTCCGATCGCGCCTTGTTCATTTGCCTGACGTATCCCGCGATGTGGGAACGGGACGGGCGCAAGGTTAAACGTCATCTTGACACTTTCGGGAAAAGGTGTTGCCGGATCGGTGCTTTTTTCGCGTGGGCGTTGGAA
>MWEJ01000018.1 GCA_002071025.1 Verrucomicrobia bacterium ADurb.Bin070
GGTGGGCTTGATCCGCAGCACGTCCGCTGATCGTATCCATGAGGAACGGGCCGAATATGAGGCCGACGACCGGCGGTTAGCGGATTAGGATTACGATTAAGATTACGATTAAGATTACGATTAAGCAGGGTATCCACCAACAGAACTGCCATGCGCCCGCCAGCCCTAGAGTTCAATGAATCCGGGGTTGTTGCGCACAATCGCTCGTGTTATAGTGAGCGGCGTTATTTTTAAACAGTTTCTTGAGGCGGCTCACGGGGGAGTTATGCGGCAGAACGAGTTTTCACGGCGCGGTTTCTTGAAAGGGAGTGCTGCGGTCGGGGCGCTGGCCTTTCCGACGATCATTCCGGCGCGTGTGCTGGGGCAGCACGCGCCGTCCAAAAAAATTCAGGTCGGCATCATCGGATGCGGACGCATCGCGGGCGGCATGGATATTCCCGGCGTCTGGCACAATCAGGACTTGGCGACCGTCGTGGCGCTCTCCGATTGCGACCGTCAGCGCATGGCGACCACCCGGAACAAGACCTTAAAGCTGTTTGACGGCGACCTGCCTGAACTGGCCTTGTACCAAGATTATCACGAGTTGTTGGCGGACCGCTCGGTCGACGCCGTGATGATCTGCACGCCTGACTTCTGGCATGCGCAGCAGTGCGTGGACGCCGCGCTGGCCGGCAAAGATGTGTATGTCCAGAAACCGTTGGCCATGACCGTGTATGAGAGCCGGGCCATTGCCACGGTCATGCAGCGAACCGGACGTATCTTCCATATCGGCACACAGCAGCGTTCTGAGGGCAAGAGTACCTTCGGCGCGCAGTTCCGTAAGGCGGCCGAGTATGTCCGCAACGGACGCCTGGGCGCTGTCAAGCGCATCGAGGTCGGCCTGCCACAAGATCCGCCGGAACCGGCAGATCTGCCGCTGGTCCAGCCGGTGCCCGACACCCTGGACTACGACAAATGGTTGGGCTACACGCCGGCGGAACTCTACAGCGAATTGCGCACGCACCCGCAGGGCAAGGATGGCGAGGCGAATTTCGGACGGCCCGGCTGGATGGTGATGCAAGCGTACAGCATGGGTATGATCGCCAACTGGGGCGCGCACCACATCGACATCGCGCAGTGGGCGCTCGGCATGGAAGCGTCCGGCCCTGTCAAGGTGCGTGGCCGGGCTGAATTCCCCAAGCGCCGTCTGTGGGACGCGCATGGCAAGCTGGACGTCAGGATGGAGTACGCCAACGGTACGCTGCTGCACGTTGCGGACGAGAGCCTCTACCCCAACGGCGTACGGTTTATCGGCGAGAACGGCTGGATTTTCTGCGGGCGCGGCTCAGTCAAGACCATGTCGAACGACCCGGGCGCGGGCGGCAAGCACGGCCGCTGGCGGCCGCTTGAGGCCAGCCGCAAGGAGCTGATCGAAGGCGAGGTAGAGCACCCGCTGGCGCGCAACCCCTCGAACCACCACCGCATCTGGCTGGAAGGCATCCGCACGCGCACGCCGACCCACGTGCTGCCGGAGGCGGCCCACCGGACCACGTCAGCCTGCATTCTGGCCTACACCGCGATGAACCTCAAGCGTCCGCTGACCTGGGATCCTGCAGCCGAGCGGTTCGTGAAGGACGACGACGCCAACGCCACGCTGTCGCGCCCCGAGCGCGCGCCTTACGGCGTGCATCGTGCACTGGCCCGCGCCGGCCTGGAGATCTGACATGGACGTTCTGATCTACACACGGAACCACACGCCTGACGGCAAGGGTTTCGTACACGACAACATCGGGACCAGCGTGGATGTTCTGCGCGAGCTGTGCGCGTCGCACGGTCTGAAGGCCGGGGCTTCGGATGACCCCGCGCTGTTCACCGAGGCGCAGCTCAAAGGTTTGAAAGCGGTCATTTTCGCCAACAGCAATAACGAGGCCTTCGCCACCGATGCCCAGCGCGGTGCGCTGCTCGATTACGTCTACCGCGGCGGGGCGTTTATGGGGCTGCACTCCGCCTCAGGCTCCGAGCGAAAATCCGAAGCCTTTCGGCGTTTGCTGGGAGGACGCTTCCTGTGGCACCCGCCGCTTCAGCCTTTTACCATGCGGGTCAACGACCGCCGCCATCCGACCACTGCGCATCTGAGCGCGACTTGGGCGTGGACCGACGAAGCCTATGTCTGCGACTGCACGCCGGACATCCATATCCTTTTAGAAATCGAAACCAACAGCCTGGAGAAAAAACCGCGTGACCAACGGCTCGACAGCTTCAGAAACGGCCGATTTCCGCTTGCCTGGTGCCGACGCCACGGCGCCGGACGTGTCTTCTATACCGCCCTTGGACATTTGAAAACGCACTATCAAGATCCGACTTTTCGCACCCATCTGATTCAGGGACTGCGATGGTCGATGAACGTCAACGCATAAACGGAGCCCCATGACACCCATCACACGCCGCGCATTCCTTCAGGCCGGCAGCTTTGCCGTCGCAACGCTCGCCATGCCGACCCTCATTCCGGCTCGCGTCCTGGGACAGGCGGCCCCCAGCCGCATCATCCAAATCGGCGTCATCGGCTGCGGGCGCATCGCCTCCAGCATGGAGATCCCCGGCATCCTCAAGGTACCGGACCAAGCGCGTATCGTCGCGCTCTGCGATCTGGACGCCAAGCGACTCGCCGTCGCACGGCAGCACGTCGAGTCCGCCTATGCACGCGGCACGGTCCCCGCCGCTCCCGTCAAGACCTTCGCGTCCTACCGCGACATGCTGCGCGACGCGGCGATCGACGCGGTGATGATCTGTGTGCCCGATCATTGGCACGCGCTCTGTGCCCTTGAATGCGCGTTGGCCGGCAAAGACATCTGGCTGCAAAAACCGTTTTCGCAAACGATTCACGAGGGCCGCATTTTGGCCGAGGTCGTACGCCGTAACGGCCTGGTTCTGCAGGTGGGTTCGCAACAGCGCTCCAGCGCGCAGTTCCGCACCGGCTGCGAGCTGGTGCGCAACGGCCGCATCGGCCGCATCGCGCGCGTCGAGGTCGGCTTTGGTAAAGATAAGGACGGCGGACGCAAGGAGGAAATGCCGGTCCCCGCGAACCTGGACTACGACACGTGGCTTGGTCCGACTCCCCTTGCCTATTACACCGAGGACCGCGTCCACAATCAGGACACCGCAAAAATTGCTGATCGTCCCGGCTGGATTCAGATGGAGCCGTACGGCTGGGGTATGATCACGAACTGGGGCGCGCACCACCTAGACATCGTGCAATGGGGCTTGGGCACCGAAGACCGCGGCCCGCTGGAGGTGTCGGGCACGTGCCAGTGGATGGACCGGGGCCTCTGGAACGCGCACCGCGAGTTCGACCTGCTCTACACCTATCCCGGCGACATCAAAGTCAGCGTCTGCCACCGCTATCCGAACGGCGTGCGTTTCATCGGTGACGAAGGCTGGATCTTTGTCAGCCGCGGCGCCGCGCGCGTCACGGCCAGCGATCCCGCGATGCCCGCCACAACCCTCAAGGCGCTCGACGCGAGCGACCCGAAGCTGCTCAGCGCGCCGCTCGGCGCGAATGCCGTGCGGCTTCATGTCAGCGGCAACCACGTCACCGACTGGCTGCACGCGATCCGCGGACGTACCAGCGCCGCGACCAGCGCTGAGATCGGCCATCGCTCAACCTCGGTCTGCACGCTGGGCCATCTCTGCATGAAGACCGGCAAAAGTTTGAAATGGGACTGGAAAAGCGAACGCACTGACAACGAGGAGGCCAACCGCCTGCTCGTCTGTCCGGAGCGAGGGGCCTTCAGCATCCCCAAGATCCTGAAAGCCGCAAATCTGCAGATCACCGTGTAACGTCCGTCCCTATTTAGTCATCACGTCAACCCACAAACGAGGAACGCATGAAAACGAACATCATCCTGTGCGCCAGTGCAGCAGCCGCGCTGCTTGCCGGCTGCGACAAGAACTCCAAAGCCTGCTGCAGCGCCTGCGGCGAGGGCGCGATCAAACTCATCACGCTCGACCCCGGGCATTTCCACGCGGCGCTGGTGCAGAAGCGCATGTATCCGCAAGTGTCACCCGCCGTCCACGTTTACGCGCCGGAAGGTGCCGATCTGAAAATGCACATGGACCGGATCAACGGTTTCAACACGCGCGCCGAAGAGCCGACCGCGTGGCAGAGCGTGGTCTACACAGGGCCTGACTTCTTCGAAAAAATGTTGAAGGACAAGGCCGGCAACGTTGTGGTTCTCGCCGGCAACAACGCGCGCAAGACCGAATACATTCTGAAAAGTGTCCAGGCCGGCTACAACGTGCTGGCCGACAAACCGATGGCCATCACGCCGAAAGATTTCGAGCTGCTCAAGCAGGCGTTCGATACGGCCCGCGAAAAAGGCGTGGTTCTCTACGACATCATGACAGAGCGCTACGAGATCACCACCCTGCTGCAGCGCGAACTCTCGCGCTTCCCCGACGTGTACGGCGAGCAGGAAAAGGGAACGCCCGATGATCCGGCCGTGACCAAAGAGAGCGTGCATCACTTCTGCAAGCAGGTGGCCGGCAAGCCGCTGCAGCGGCCGCCATGGTATTACGACACCACCCAGCAGGGCGAAGCGATCGTCGACGTCAACACGCATCTCACCGACTTGATCCAGTGGGAAACCTTCCCGGAAGTCGCGTTGACGCCCGCCGACATCAACGTGGTTCAGGCTCGTATCTGGAACACGCCGGTCACGCTGGAACAGTTCACGACCTCCACGTCGCTCACCGCCTGGCCGGACTATCTGAAGAAGGACCTGGATGCCAACGGCGTGCTGCAGTGCAAGGCAAACGGCGAATTCACCTACTCGATCAAAGGCGTCTTCGCCAAGGCATCCGTGCTCTGGAATTTCCAAGCTCCGGCCGGCGCGGGCGACACGCACTTCTCGCTGATGCGCGGGACGCGCGCGTCGCTGATCATTCAGCAGGGTGAAGCAGAAGGGTACAAGCCCGTGCTTTATGTCGAGCCCCGCCGCGCGCCGGGCGTGAAAAAAGAGGAGCTGGAAGCCGCCCTCAAGACGGCCATCGCCACACTGAACAAAACGTATCCGGGTATCGCTTACGAAGCGCACGAGACCGGTTGGCGCATCAACATTCCGGCGAGTTACGCGGTCGGTCACGAAGCGCACTTCGGTCAGGTCATGGAGAAGTACCTCGGCTACCTCCAGAACGGCGACATGCCGGCATGGGAAGTGCCGAACATGATCGTCAAGTACCACACTCTGATGCAGGCGTACAGCAAGAGCCGCTGAAGAAGAAAGAGGGGGGAGAAGGAGAAAGGAGGAAGGAGGAAGGGAGAAGGAGTCGGGGATGGGGGAGGAACGCTCAATGCTCAACTTTCAACGTTCAAGTCAGAACCACGCTGGAGCATGCAGGTCCGCACAACTAACTCCTAATGTGAAATCACAACTGCGTCTTTCCTCCCGCAAAGGCGCAAAGACGCTAAGCTGTTCCAAACCACTTGGCGTCTTTGCGTCTTGGCGGGAAAACAACTTGTTTTTTATCGCTATTGTTGGTTTGTAAGGCACTAACTCCCTCCTTCCTCCTTTCTCCTTCCTCCTTTCTCCGTCTCCCCCCTCTCCGTCTCTGCGCCTCTGCGCCTCTGCGTTAAAAAAAGCGCGCGTCAACGCGCTATTTCAGGATCAGCGCGGTGCCGGGCGATTTTGATTTGATCACGCCCGGCCCGCTGAACACCTCGGGATGTGTCGCGGTGCCGTAACGGCCGCCGACGTAGCGCACGCCGTTGATCACCAGATCGCCCACGGCGAACACGCCCGGATAATCCAGCTCCACTTGCGCACCGGTCTCGATCGTGAGTATCGAAGTATCGCTGGACAGGGTGGCGTCCACGCCTTCGGCCTCCGACACGCCGCTGACCCGCACGTCATCGATCAGCGTGCACGGATCGCTGCTCGGAGCCGGCAACTCCGCAGACCCCTGGAATTTCAAGATGTGCGTGCCGGTCGCGACATGACCCAGCGGCACCGTCTCCGTGCGATAGCCGATCTGCGTCACGATCACGGTGCCGCGCAACGAGTCCGCCAGCAACACGCGCACCACATGGTTCGTGTACCAGATCGCATTGTAATAGCGTGGGCAGCGGGCAAATGTCAGCGTGTAGCTGCCGGTCACGGGAAAATCGAGCGCCACCTGCATCGAGGCGTTCCTGCGCACGAAGGCGGTCTGGACGCCTTCCGGCGCGTGCGCCAACGTGGTGGTCGAGAAATAGCTGCCGTTACGCTGATAGCCGGCATCACCGGACGTGAATGTCCAGCCCGGACAGCCGGTGGCCGCCGTGCCGCGCCGATCCATGTCGGTCGACGGTGCCGCCAAAGCCGGCAGCAACGGATCACTCTCAAAGCCCGCATACGGTACGCTGACGGTGACCTGGGTCCGCGCGCCGCGCACCGCGAACAGCCCTTCGCTGACGGTGAGGGCACCCGTGAACGGCATGCCGCCCTCCCCGCTGTCTGTCAAGGCGAGCGTCCCCTGCCCGAGTTTCCGCCACACCCCGTCCAGCGCGTTGACCGCCAGTTCGGCCTCGGTCACGCGCACGTCCACGCCCTCCGCGTCTTCGCCCACCAGCCGCCGCAGCGTCTGCCGGTGCAGCAATTCGCCGACCGCGTTGGTCGCGCCGACGACCTCCAGCGCCGCGCCGGCCGATACCTTGACCGCGCTTTCAGGCGCGAGCAGATTGGCCAGCGCGTTGGACGGACTGGCCAGCGCGAAATCGAGGCGCAGCGTGCCGTTGGAGACCAGTGTCGCACCGCTGTAGCTCATGGGCGTCGCAATTTTGAGCATGCCGGTACCCAACTTAACCAGCGCTCCGGTTGAACCCGGCGCCTGTGCGAAACCTTTACCGCGGATCGCGACCTCATAGGCCATCGTGTCAAAAATCGCACCGCCCTGACACAGCAGCGGCGCGGCCGAGGCTTCAGAAAGATTCATGAAAAGATCGGTGCTGCGAACGGCTTCGATCACCGTGCCGTTGAAGAGCAGCGGACGCAGGCTGAGATGTTGATTGTTGGCATTGGCCACGCCCAGAACAGGCAACCGCAAGCGGCCGCCGTCCAGCGACACCTGCGAGGCATTCCCGTCCACGAACCGGAGTTCGTTGCCCACCGACACAATGGCATCATTCGTGATGGAGACCACCGCGTTCGATCCGGCCATATCCAGCCAATCCACCGTAAAGGCACAGCCCTCTCCGAAGACCACGTTGCAGCCGTCCACGGTCTCATAGCCGCACGCCAATTTGCGCATATGGCCGCGCACATCCGTCCAGCGGTGCAGCGCGGCCCCGCTGCCGGGCAATGCGTCGCCCAGCAGATAGAGATCGAGGTAGCCGAGCTGCGCGCCGTCCATATTGACGACCGTCAGCGGCCCCCCGTCGTCATGACCGCCAAGAAAGCGCGACACGTCATCGCGAGGCTGGATCGCAAAGCCGGCGAACGTGTGGGCGCGCGGGACTTCGATGCCGCGCGTAAAGGTGACCGTCGAGCCGGACGGCGCGACAAAACGCGTCGTCCGGTCATTGGCATAAGACTGGTTCGGCACATAGACCATGCGGTCGAGCGTGCCGCCCGCGCGCGGCTCGAAACGTCCGCCCGTGCCGAAGGAGAGTCCGCCGTTGCCGATCGCGTCGACGCCATCGGCCGCCACCACGCCGCGCCCCACATGCAGACCGCCCGCCAGCGCGAGCGGACCTTGCAGATCAAGCCGGCCATCACCGGCTTTGACCAGCGTCACAGGCCCGTCAGGCCGGTCGCCCAGCACGGCGGCCGGGACGGTATTCGTCTCACCCGCCGGCACGCCGAGCGTGAGGCTCACCGGATACGCGGCCGTTGCATTCGTCACGCTGCCGAAGCCGCCCGTGCCCGGCCGCAGGCCACCGTTGAGACGGACATCCAGCGCCCCGATTTCCAGCGTCGCGTCAACCGCCAGCGTAGCCGGTCCCGAAATTTGCTTGGCGGCCGTGCCGGTGGCAAAACGGAAACTGCCCGCGGCCACACCGTACACACTTTGCGGCGTCAGGGCGACCGTCGGAAACACCAGTGCGCCGCTCAGCGTGCTGTAAGCGCCGGGAAGGAACGTGATCGCACCTTCACCGTCATTCAGCGTGCCCGCCAACTCGCCGACGCCCGCTTGAGCGGCCTCGATATAGCGGTCGTTTCCATAAAAGCCGAATGTCACCAGCGCATAGTCGCCCGGCCCCAGCATGACCGGCTCGGGCAGACGGTGGAAACGGAAGCCGCCTTCAAGCGGATAGGCCTCCATAGCGGCCAAGGCCGTCACGGCCAGCGGTGTCCCGCCGCCGCGCGAGAAGATGGCAACCTTCTTGAAATTTTCGATGCCATCTCCTCCGCTATCGTACGCGCCAAGGTGCGTGACGGTGATCGTCCGGTTGAGCCGGAAATCCGTGCGCAAAGACAGCGCGCTGCCGCCTGAGCCGATGTTGTGCAGGGCTGTGTCGGCGGCATACGCCTGGAAGAAACTCGGCGACGAATCGCTGAAACGCAGCACACCCTCTTGAACCGCCACCCCGCCGAGCGTGGCGGATCCGGCCAAGACAGCACCTCCGGCACCGGCCTTGGCCAGCGTCTGCGCACTGATCACGTCGGCGGCCAGCGTGACCTGAGAGCCGGCCGCGACCGTCACGGCCGGCGCGGGTCCGCTGATATCCAGCACGCCGTCCGCGACGGTGCGCGCGGCACCCGCGACGGTCAACGTTCCGATATTTTGCAAGCCGCCTTGCAGCGAAATGGTTTGCGGCGTCGCGACATCATTGGTGATGACGGCGTTCGCGCCCGTGCCTCCGGCACGGACGCCGTCCTGCCAGTTGGCGGCCGTGGCCCAGTCTGCATCCGCCGCGCTGCCGGTCCACACGCCGTCGGCAAGCTGACTGATCGGCCCGTCGGCCAGCACCTGACGGGCGTGCGACGCATACACTTCGCGCGGATCATACGCGTAGGCGGTCAGCACCTGCTCGCCGTTGCGACCGTCATCGTCACCCAGACGGTAGAGGGCACGCGCCACGGCCAACTCTTTGAGGCAGCGGTTGCGTTCCGCGTCCGCCTCCGTATTCGAATAGGCGGGGATGAGCGGCGCCGTCACGGCATGCGGCAGCGCATACCCCTGCACGAGCGGCAGCAACGAGGAAAGCTGCATGACGGCGGAGCCGCCGTCGAGGCTTTCGCTCGCCAACGCGACCGCGCGGTAATGGGAGAAACGCGATGCGGCGTCGAACAGGGCCGCCTTCGCCAGCAGCGTCGCGATGCCGCCCGGATCCAACGTGCGTCCGAGCGCGATCAGATAACTGTCCATCATGCTCACCGAACGCCCGTATTGGCCCATGCCTCGGAAATCCCAACCGGTATCCCACGGATTTACACTCACGACATCAACCAGCGTTTGCACGCCGGTCGGATCACCCAGAAGACCGAGGACATGCGCATAGATCAGACGGTCCGCCGGACTGTCCGCACCGGCATACGCCGCGCGCAGCATCGGCAGCGCGCCAACGGTGTCGGCCAGCACCGTGTGCAGCGTGGCGTACGCATTGGTCAAGCCTGTGACGGCCTGCTGAATCACGCCGGAAGCGAGCGGAAAGTTGTCCGTGTTGTTGGTGTGGGCCGCAGCGATGATGCCCGTATCGACCAGATGCGCCTGCAGCGCCGCCATGTCCACCGCGCGCACGGCGACACCGGCCTGAACGGCCAGTGCCGCGGCGCGGCCGGCCGCATAGCCTTGGTTCTGCACATCGCGCTGCATGCGCAGCAGCGGCATGGCGTCGCGGTGCGCGCTGATACCGAGACCTGTCACCAGCAGGCCGTCCAGCGACTTGGGCAGCAGTGCGCGGAACGGCAGGTTCGCCGTCAGATCGACCGTCCCCGGATCAGCGATGAAAAACAGATCGTGAACCGTGAAGCCGTGCGAATCAAAATTGCTGATCGGCCGCACGATCGTGTCGGGCCACGTGCGGTTGTTCAGGATATCGATCGGCGTGACCGTCACCGCGCCCACCAGACGCCGCCGTTCGCGCGTTGCAGGATTCTGTCCGGCATCCCAGGTCGACGCCGGCATGCTTTTGCGTGCGCGCCGCGCGAAAAAGAAGACGTCCGTCACATCGGCGTCACCCACGAAACCGACATCGCTGTTGACATAGCTGTTACCCAGCACATGCCGTCCCCAGCCCGCACCCTGCACGGCAGGCTCACGGCCCGTGACAAATTCAGTCTGAGCGCCGGCAGCCGCAGCCACATCGGCGTTGCCGGTCGAATCGATCACCGTCTGCGCGCGGATAACGCCGCGAAGGCCGTCCGGCAATACAACCACCACGCCTTTCACCGCGTTGCCGTCCACCACCGCCCCGTTCGCGAGCGTTCCGTAAAGCACACGCGCACCTGCGGCGCGGCATGCCTGCCGGTACCACTCCGCCTTGGCCGTGTACAGCGAGGAGCCGGTCGCCTTCCAGCCGGGATCCACATCGCTCACCGTGAAACCGCACGCATTACCATGATAGTACGAGCCGATACGGCCGTCGGTCTGCACACCGCCCATCGTGTAGAGCACATCCAGCACCAGCGTGACGGCGCCGGCGCGGCCGGCGCTGATCGCGGCGGGCGCGACCTACGGCGCTATGGCAGCGTGCCGCATTCCGGCTTTGGCCTGGGCGTGGAGCGCACCGTCTCGTGGATCTGCGGGCTGGAGCACATCCGCCAGACCATCCCCTTCCCGCGCACGCTGGGGAGAATCTACCCCTAGCCGCAGCAAGGTGATCGTGGGGGCAGGCCGCCGTGCCTGCCCCCACCACCAAGACCTCGCACTCAGCCAGAACCGGCAGCGACCGCGCGCCTTCCGCCACCGTGCCCAGCGCGTTCGTCAGCGCCGGCGGCAGGCCCGCCAGCATTTCGCGAACCTCTTCCGTCGCGGGCACGGCTCCGGCATCCGCCGGCAGCGCGACGCCGGCGAGCGGCGCACGGGCCAGAGCCTCGACGGCTGCTGCCGCACCGACACGGTCGGCCAGGGCCATCTGACGGGCCGGATTCTGGAGGTCGGCCGCGAGGGTGCGAGGGAGATCGGCCCGCACGCCGAGCACATAGAGATGCGGCACGCCCTGCGGCCGGAACGCATCCAGATTCAGAGCGGCCGCGCCGGGCCAGGCTGCGGCCTGCTCGGGCGCGACACCGACGATGCGGTCCGGCGGCAGCCACGCGAGACGGTCCGCCTGATCCAGGCAGGTCTTGGTCCACGTCAAATCACGTGCGGCCTGCTCGATCTCCAGAAGTTCCAGCATGCTGCCCGTGTCCATGTGCGCGTTGAACGTGCAGCGGTAGACGCGACCGTCCACACTCGTCGGCATGCCTGACGGCGCGGCCACACCACTGATCGCGGCCTGATAGGCAAGGCCCGGCAATGCTACGACACTCAGCCCCGGTGCGGACGGCGCGTTTGTGGCATCCGCGACCACGATCCGCGAGAACGCATAGTCGCCCGGCGTGAAAGCGGTCTTGACCGCTCCCGCGCAGCGGGCCGGCCACGCGCTCTCGGTCGCGTCGATCACGACCCGCGCCGTCACGGCCTGACGTCCCGCGCGGTTCGCCAGCACCACGCCCGCAGGCTTACCCTCTGCGTCACGCAGCACGTCGCACACCGGCGCGCCGCCCAAAAAGGAGATTCCCTCCTCTTCCAGCGCGAGATCCAGCGCGCGCTTCAGCGCCAGCGGCGTGGTTTGGAAACTGCTGCCCGGTATCGGATCGCCCAGACTGGTGTGAACGGTCAACTCATCAAGCAACTGCCGCATGTAGGTGCCGCCCGGCGGGATATTGCAGGCCAGCCTCACAAAGCGGGCGCGGAACGGCGCAACCGGCACGATGCGGGCGAGCCAGGTATTGTCATCCGCCAGCGCGGTGAGTTGTTCAAGCTGCGTGTTGCAGGCAACGACGGTCCACGACGCGCCGTCCTCACTGCGCTCAAGACCGGCGACCTCGGTGTTGAACGGACCGGCACCGAGCGTCCGAACGTAATAGTGAAGGTCCAGTTGCGTCACGCTGCCCGTTCCGGCGAACGTCACGGTGAGCACCACATTCGAGTTATACTGGACACTGCCCGTACTGGCAGAGAATTGGACGCCGTCGGCCAGCCGAGTGTTGCCGGGATCGGTGTGCGCGCCATCCGGCACGACATCCGCCTGATAGGCAAAAGGCACTTTGAGCGAGAAAATCCGTTGCGCCAGCGGATGGACGCTGAATTCAGGAACCGGCGCGGGCCAGAGCTCGCGCGTCCCGGCCAGATCGTCGCCCAAATAGGTGCGCGGCGCCGCGAGGAACACGCTAGCGCCGTTGGTTTTCGCGGCGATCGCCGCGGCCACCGCCGCACTGCCACCGCCGACCACGACCACATCCGCATCGCGGACCACCGGCACGGAACGCGCGCTCTGCACCACGGATTCCGCAGCCTGCGTCAGACACGTCACTCCCAGACACACGGTTGCCAAGCGAACTTTCATCATCAAACACCTCCAGCAGACTACTTGACACTATAACGAAGAACGCATAACGTAGTCGATGATTAGAGGTGTAAAAACAGGGTGGACGGGATCAGAAAAGAGGTCTGTCATGACGTGCAAGCGGGTGCTGGTTTTGAGTTTGCTGCTGATCGGAACGGTTGATGCGTTCGAGCCGACCGAACTCGCGAATTGCGTCATCTGGCTGCAGGCAGGAAACGCCGACATCCAAACCAACCCAGCATCCGGACGCGTCTCAACGTGGCTGGACCGCTCTGGCAACAACAACCACGCCTTTCAAACGGACACGAACCGCCAACCGCTGTTTGTTGCAAGCGGCCTGAACGGCCTGCCGGCGCTACACTTCGACCAGCGTATTTTTCAAGACGGTTACGCCGCCGGGCTGCTGACCGACAAAGCGTTGACCAGCGCTTTTTCCGTGTTTGTCGTGACGCGCGTCGTGGACGACGGTGAACGCGGGATTGCCTGGCGCAGGATCGTGCCGTCACGCGACATGAACTGGCTGCTCGGCACCTACACGCCGGGCACATTTTACGCACATGCCCACACCGGTGAATTAAGCGGACCGTCGGCCCGGCTGCGGGCGCCCTATCAGATCGGACGCACGTACACCCTGTCGGCCGTCAACACGACGAGCGAACAACGTTTCTATGTAAACGGGTACGACCTCACGGGCGACGCGAGTCGCACCACGCCGCCCGGGCGGTTGACGATCGGCGGAGCCGGCTCAACCTCTGCGGACCCGAGCGACGCCTTGATCGCCGAAGTGATCGTCTATGAACGCGCGCTTTCCGGCGCAGAACGCGAACAGGTCGAGACGTACCTGAAAACACGCTATGCGGTCACGGACGCGGGCTTCGACGGGTCGGTCTGGAGCGGCCTCGGCGCCGGCAATCTCTGGAGCGAGGCCGCCAACTGGCAGCAGCCTCTTCCCGCCCGGCCGATGCTGTCCTTCAATACCGACCGGCAGACGACCTCTGTGAATGACCTGACCGGACTTATTCTCGACAGCATCATGGTGTGGGATCGCGACATCTCGGTTTCGGGAAACCCCGTCACCTTGGAAAACAACTTCTTTTGCGTCCCGCAGTCTGTGGTCAACTGGGCGCTGGACACCGATCTCCCCGCCGGCCTGCACACCTTCTCAGTCCGAAACAGCCGCCGCCTCACACTCTCCGGACGGCTCTCCGGTGCAGGCGGGATCTGTCTGGGATTGGGACTGGACTACGCCGGCACGCTGGACTTGGCCTGTCCGACCAACAGCTTCACTGGCCCGGTCCGGATCAAAAGCGGCATCGCCGTTGTCTCCCGGCTGGCACCCGGCGGCACGCCGAGTTCACTGGGAGCGGCGAGCGGCGAAGACGCGACCGTGCACCTCGGCAACCTCCGTTATGGCAGTGCGGGCGGCCTGCGATACACCGGCACAGAGCCGGCGGTCACCGACCGTGAATTCCGTTTCCTGCGCATCGCTTCCCTCGTCAATGACAGTCCTGCGGATGCGGGCATCACGTTCAGCGGGGCCCTGCGCGCCGTTGACGAAACGCGCGCGGGCAGCGCGACGCTTGAGCTGGGCGGAACCTCGCGCGGTGTCAACATCATCCAGGCGACCCTCGGCGACGCCCCTCTCGGCGGCAATCCGCTTGCAGTCACAGTCAAAGGCGGCGTCTGGCGGTTCAGCCAACCCCACACCTTCACGGGGGGCATCACGCTTGAAGGCGGCACGGTCATCCTGACAAGCGCCACCGCCGGCGGACTCGGACAAGGGCGTGTTTCCGTCAAGACCGGCGCCACGCTCGGCGGCACCGGTGTCGTCACCTCCACAGGCCCGATCAGCCAGTTTGAAGGAGCCATTCTCTCACCGGGAGATCCCGACGAAAACGGCGGCATCGGCTGTCTCACCTACGATGCCGTGCCCGGGCTCTCAGGCGTGCGGCTGGTGATCCAAACCACCCTGCTGACCAATGACAGCATCCGCATCAACACGGCCGTCACGCTGCCCGCTTTTCTGACCGTGGATGTCCAAGCCGCGTCCGCCGCCGAATGTCCCGCGTCCCTGCGCATCATCGAAGCAGCCGAACTGACCGGGGCCGAGGACCTTTCCGGCTGGGAGATCACAGCACCCTGCTCTTACCGCGCCGTTCGGGACGGCACATCGGTGCTGCTGGTCAAGCAGCCTGCCTTTTCTGCCGATGCCTGGCAACGGAAAATGCTGATCCGTTTCCCGGGGTATACCGGCGCTTCCGTCCTGACCAATTTCCCCGCCCTGATCAAACTGGCAGAGGGCGCGGGCAACAACCGTTTTCACTATGATGACTGCGCGTCCGACGGCGCCGACCTGCTCTTTACCGATGTGAACGGCACGCCTCTCCATCACGACATTGAACGCTGGGACACCCACGGCGAATCCTGCGTGTGGGTGAAACTCCCGCGTCTGACGCAGCACACGGAAATCACCGCGCACTGGATGAACTCCGCCTTTGCGCCGCTCTCAACCACTTTCCGTCCGACCGACCTTCCCGGCTGTGCGCTCTGGCTTGACGCGGCCGCGAGCTTTACGACGGACGGCGATCCCATTGCCACGTGGCCGGACCTTTCAGGGAACAATCGCCACGCCACGCAAGGCACTGCCGCCGCGCAGCCGCGCTGGGTGGCCGACGCCATCAACGGCCTGCCCGCCGCGCGTTTCGAAGCGACCGGGACCAAGGACGGCTTGGTCACCGGCTGGAGCGCCCCGTCGAATTCCGCTTACACCGTGATCGTAGCCGGCGCGTTCCGAAATGCAGCCGGTTTCACCTGGAGGCGCATCGTCCAAGGATCCAGCGGCTACAATTTCGGCATCGCCATGCAGCAGAACGGCACCTATTACACGTTCGTGTCCAAGCCCGGCGGCCACCAAGTGATCTCAAGCCTGGACGTGCGCCCTTCGGTCGGTGCCCCGTTTGTCGGCGCGCTGGTTGCCGACGGTACCCACGTCTATTTCGCGCTCAACGGCTTCACGTATCCGGCGGTTGCCGCCACGGGCGCGCCCAACGTGCTCGGGCTCGGGGTGAGCGGGCACAGCGGTGACGGATGGGATGGTGATGTTCTGGAAGTCGTCGCCTACAACCGTGCGCTCTCCCCCGCCGAGCGCCAACAGGTGGAGCACTATCTGGCAGAGAAATACGATGCGCTCTCCGCCCACCTCGTGCCCGCAATCGGACTATGCCAATGGCTGCGGGCCGACATGGTGAATGCCGATATCCTGGACGGCGGCGTGCCGCGCGTGTCCAAAGCGGAAAATCAAACGCCCACGACCGGCATGCATGCCACGCAGAGCGTGACCAACCGCATGCCCGAAAAAGTCATGTCGGTCATCCATGCGAAACCTGCGCTACGCTTTGATGCGGTTCCCGACCAATACGATTCCCTCCGGAGTTTTGTCACGCCGGTCGGCAATGCCTACACCGCCTTCGTTGTTTTTTCCCCGAATTCCACCGGCACGACTGAACGCGTGATCATGCAGGGTTACGGCGGTGTCAGCCGCCTCGGCATCGTGAACGGCATCCTCACGCGAAACGCCAACGGCACCGTTTCGCAACTTCTTCCCTGTCCGCCCCATCAGCCGGTGATCGCGACGCTGCGCTGCAACGAGCTCTCGTCCAGTTTCTATGTGAACGGTGTGAATCTCACGCAGAATGCGGCGCCGGCCGGCAACTGGAGCGGAGGCAGTCAATATCGGCTGATCGATTTCGGCGCGGGCTACTATGATGGCACACTCAAGCTTCCGATGGACGGCGACCTCGCCGAAGTTCTGCTCTACGACCGAATTCTTTCCGACCGCGAACGCCAACGCGTGGAAGCCTACCTCGCGAAGCGATACGCGATCCCTGCCAACTGCGGCCATGCTCAGGTGTGGTCGGACGGCTATGCGGGCGTCTGGCATCTGACCGATACCGCGCGTCTGCTGCTTGCCGACGCTTCGCCGGCGCAGAACGGCGCGGTGCTGCTGGGCCATGGCGAAGCTCGGTCCGTTCCGGCATGGGCCGCACACGGCTTGGCTTGGGACACGACGTCGCAATTCGGCAGAAGCCGTACTGCGACCGACACGCCGTCAACGCTTTCCTTCTGGGTCCTGCAAACCGAGGTGCCGGCAGCCTTTGCCACGGTGATCGCAGGAACATCCGGAGCACCGTATGTCGCGCTCAACAACGCCGCAGGCCAACTTCGCGTCGCGACCACGGATGCCGCCCCGCTGCTTGCCAGCGGCAGCAGCGCATGGACGCAGTACGCGGTTGTCGTAAATCCCGCCAGCCAGGTCGTGCAGGCCTACGGCAACGGCGAGCCGCTCGCCACGGTGCCGGGCGCGCTGGGGCTCGGGCTGCCGACCGGGCAGGCCTTGACGTTCGGACACGATGCGAACACGTCCGACTCTTCAAAAACCTTATCGGGCGCGCTGGATGAATTCCGGATCTCAACGACCGCGCGAAGTGCAGACTGGATACGCGCCGCGTATCGGACGCAGGCAGAGCATGACTCGTTCACCAGCTACAACCGTTTCGGCACTCTCATCCTGATGCGGTGACAGCGCCTGTTTATCAGCACTATGCATGCTGTTCCATGTCTCGGCATCGTGATGGCCGCGCTGCACGCCGTAAGCCTTTGCGCACGCGCACGGGTCCAAGTGCAGCACGATCACGAGCCGTTGCCAGCCGGGTTCACGTTCGAAAATGTCCCGCTGCCCGCCGACAACGACGCGGCCGCGTCGGCGCGCTTCACGCTCGCGGACGGCCAGCCTGACCGGAACGGCGCGCCCTTGTCGGCACTGCACGATGGCGCCGTTCCGCTGAGCGATGACGACCCCTCGCACAACTTTTTTTTCCAAGCCGGCAGCGACTGCGGGCGTCTCGTCATCGATATGACCCACGACCTGGCCATTGCATATATCGCCTTAGTGCCTTTCTGGGAATGGACTGGAATGCTCAACATCGCCTTTAAACCCGCGCCTTGTCCGAAATGCGGGGGCGCGACACCTTGAATGCCATTAAAAGCGGAATCGTTTTCAACGTGACGCAGGAGGCCGACGGCGGATACACCGCCGAGGCGCTGGGCAAAGACATCTTCACCCAGGCGGACACATGGGAGGGTCTTCGCGCCAACGTCCGCGAGGCCGTGGAAGCGTATGGATTCGACCAGCCCGACAAACCCTCCGTCCGCCTCCGCCTGACACGCGACGAGGTCTTGGTGTGAAGCTCCCCCGCGACCTTTCCGGTACGCGCCTCGACCGCCACCTGTGACGGGCATGAGGATACACGCTCGTCCAGGAGTCTGTCAGGCGAAATTTAGCCTTGCCGCTTCGGCTGCGGATATTCTATAGTGATATGTATGAAGACAACCATAGATATACCTGATACTCTGATGGAACGGTGCAAGACGGTGATCGGACGCGACCGTGTGACCTTCCGCAGCCTGGTGGAGGAGGGGCTTGACCGGGTGCTTTCCGAACGCACGGAACGGAAACCGTTCAAACTGAAGGCCGTTCCCTTCAGGGGGGGCGGGTTTCAGCCCGGCTTCAATGATTCGGACTGGCCGCTCATTCGCGATGCAGCCTACGAGGGGCGCGGCTCATGATCGCGGTCGACACGAACATTCTGGTCGCGTTCCACCGCACGGAATACGCGTACCATTCCGCCGCCGTCGAGGCGGTCACCTCGTTGGCCGAGGGTGCGGACCGATGGGCGATTCCCTGGCCCTGCGTCCACGAATTCATGGCCGTGGTGACCAACAGCCGGATTTTCGTCCGTCCGACCGAGCCGGAAATGGCTGCGACCGTCGTAGAGGCGTTGATGGCGTCACCGACATTGAGCGTGATCGGCGAAGGGCCGGGTTATTGGAAATCGCTGCGGAACCTGATGCTTTCCGGGAAAATCACCGGCGCGCGCGTCCACGACGCCCGGATCGCCGCGATCTGCCTGCAGCACCGGGTCAAATGTCTTTGGACGGCAGACCGCGATTTCAGCCGGTTCCCCGCGCTGAAATGCCGCAATCCGCTCGCCGGCGAGGAGTAGACAGACCGGAAACAAGGGGCGACGGGATACCGCCGCCTCACCGCTGGCGGAAGGGGAGCATGGTCACTCTCCTGGGTTACTGACGGGGCGGCGCAACCCCATTTTTTCAAGCGGCAGCGGCGCAAATCCCGGAATGCGCGCAAAGACCGGCGAATCAGCCTTCAGACGAAAGTCTCTCTGCTGCATGTTGACGAAACCGGGATCCTCGGCCGTCACGAATTGGGTATCATTGGTCACCCAGCGGTTGCTCTTGACCTCGCCGCACCCCACAAACAGATTGCGCACGGCGATGTTGTCGCGTGCGGCGCCGGGCTTCGGATTCATGAACCCGATCAGTTCCGGATAGGCCACGGTATAGGGCGGCTGCGTGATGTCCACTTCTTTAAGCAGACGCTCCTGCCACAGCGGCGCGTCGATGAACGCTTTCCAGCGCGCATCGTTCCACGGGGCGGACCCCAGCGCGCGCTTGCATTCGATGAAGACGCAGTTGTCCACGGTGTTGCCGTGTCCGCCGTGCGAAAAGACCGTGCCGAAAGAGCCTTTGCCAGGGTCGCCGCAGCGGAAGAACAGATTGGCATAGACCGTATCGCCGCCGTCGCCGTCATCGAAGTAAACGGCGGCGTTGCCATGTCCGCGCGGGCTCCCGATCTCACTCCACAGGTTGTAGCGCAGCACGTTGCCGCGGCAAGAGGGGTTTCGCCCCTTGTAGAAAGCGGCCGCATCGTCGGAGGCCATGCAGACGTTGCTCACCACATTGTATTCGAACAGGTGGTCATTGCCGTGCACGCTGATTGCCTGATGCGGCGCGTCGTGAATCAGGTTGTGGCGCGCCACATTGCCAACACCGGAAAAATGGATCGCGCTGGCGTATGTGAGCTGATGCACCGAGAAGTTCCGTATGTGCGTGTCCTCCAATACGTGTCCCGCCGGCGTCAGCGTCTTGCGGTCACCGCCGCCCAGAAAAACGCCGCCCGTACCGGTGTCGTACATGTCGCACCCCGCGATCCGGTTGGACGCCCCGCCCATCATACTAATCGCTCTGCGCCGCAGGTTGCGAAACACGCACCCTTCCACCGTCACGCGCCGACACTCGGAGATCGCCAGTCCATCTCCCTGCGCCTCTTCAAAGACTAGCCCGCGCAGCGTGATGTCCTCCGCATGCTCCATAACAATCAGCGGTTCGTCGCGCACCGCCAGCGCGACACGCGCCTGCGCAAGATCCTGCTCGGGCCAGAGGTAAAGCCGGTTCGCCGCGACATCAATGAAGTATTCGCCGGGACGGTCCAGCTCTTCGAGCAGGTTGACCGCGCGCCAGCGGCGCGGCGACGGATTGCCCTGGCGCACACCGTACTGGTGCGCCACTTTGAGCGTGATCCGGCGCTGCGCGGGATCGATAGCCGCCACGCGTACCGCATCGTCGTACCAGTCGAAGCACCAGAACCCGTGCAGCCACACGCCCTGCTCCACCCGCCAGCGCGCGGGGCGGTCGCCTTCATACTCAAACACGCCGCCGCGGTTCTCTTGCGGACGCGCTTTCTTCGGATCGGCCGAATCCGAGACCGACCCGTCGTTGCGCATCGTTCCTTTGTCGATGATTTTGGCGATCGTCGCCCAGCCCTCGTTCGGCCAGCAGGCCAGCGTCATGCGGCGGCCGTTGACAAACAGCTCCGGGATGCCGAACGGCAGCCGGAAATTGTCGCGCGGCGGCGGGGTCTTCGGGAACCCCAGCGCGTTCAGATCTGCGCAGCGCACCTGCCCGCGCGCCGCAGGATCGAGGCGTTCGTCATCCGCCCCGCCCGCAAGCCGCTGAAACGCACTGCCGGGGATCGGGCGCGCGGCAGTCAGAAAGACCGACGCGCCCGGCGCGGCCGCATAGACGACCGGCGCACCCTCCGCGCCGGAGTCTTCCGCGCGCATTTTAAGGCTGCCGGGCAGCACATAGCGTCCGGCATGCAGCACCACCTCGGCGCCGCCCGGCAGCGCTCCGGTTTTTTTTGCCGCGCGCACCGCATCGCGCGCCCGCTCAAGCGTCGCGAACGGCTCGGCGGCGGTCCCTGTGCCCGCGTCATCGCCGTCCGGCCGCACATGAAACACACGCGCATCCGCACCGAACGCACCGACTGCCATCCCCCACACGCCTGCCAGACAGAGCACCGCCATTCTGCGTCCCAGAGTCATACCTTCCTCTCCTTTTTTTCCAGCGCCAGCAGCCACGCCTTGCGTGACAGGCCGCCATCGTACCCCACCAGACTCCCGTCCGCACCGATCACGCGATGGCACGGAATGACAATCGCAACCGGGTTGCGGTTGTTGGCCATACCGACCGCACGCGCGGTTTTGGGATTCCCGACCGCCGCCGCCACGCGCTGATAGCTCCACGTCTCGCCATACGGGATCGTTTCAAGCACGGCCCACACGCGCCGCTGAAACGGCGTTCCGGCCGGTGCGACCGGCAGCGAAAACACCGTCAGCCTGCCGTCCAGATACGCCTCCAACTGGCGGAACGCCTCATCCAGCAGCGCTCGCTCCGCGCCATCCGCCGGAACGGGTTCCTTTTCACCCGCCTCGGCGAAAAAAACCTGCGTGACCGCGCCGTCTTTCACCTCGACGCCGATCCACCCCACCCTTGTTTTTAAAAAAGCAAGCGCCATGAAATCCCTCCCTCCTCCTTCTTCCCTTCTCCCTCCAAAGGCGTGTCATTCTCCGTACATTTCCGTGATGAGCCGACGTAAAGCCGCCGCGTCGCGCTCGGACAATGCCCCCAGTTTGCGACCGAGCCGTTGTTTACTGATGGTTCTGATTTGGTCGACCGCGATTTCTGCCGGCTTGCCGGCGCAGCGGATTTGAATGCGGGACCGCCACTCTGGGTGTATTTGGCTGGTCAACGGACAGACCGTCACCGTCGCCAGCACCTCATTCAGAACATCCAAGCTCACAACCACAACCGGACGGGTCTTGGCGATCTCGGAACCTCGCACAGGATCAAGTTCAGCCCAGAGGATGTCATACCGCTTCATGACCATCTCCGCGAGTCGGCCTTCTTCGTCTTCCCGTAGCCGGGCCGTTTCTCCGCGCCCCCCGCATGCCCCCACGGGGCCGCATCCAGACCGTCCACGTCCACCCCGTCCCACTCCGACCAATCCTCAGAGGCGGCAGCCATGGCTTTCGCCGTATCGGCCCATGACAGTTTTTCGTCCGTCTTCCGCTTGGGCCGCAGCAGCACGCCGTCCACACTCTCAACCATGATGGCCGTATCCGTGAAGGCGTAACGGCGCAACACATCGGCGGGGATTCTCACGCCGCGCGAGTTTCCGATCCGGGCGATTTTCACTTCAACCGTTTGCATCAGAACCTCCCACTTCAAATACGTAATTACAGTATCAACATTCGCATGTATCGTCAATTCGCAACGGGAACGGAACAGGTCATCCATCGTACTCGGTTAGCGACAGGGGGGCAGTCGAACAGAAGTCCTCGCTCAGAGCGTGCAATCCATGACAAATGCGCTGACGGGTTTGTCTATCGCCACCGTCTTGGCCTGATTTTCCAGATCGGCCTTTGCCTCTTCAAACGAACGCCAGGCACTTTTCTTCATGTTCACCTTCCATGCGGCACTAAGGGAATTTAAGAACCTATCGATATCGAAATCGCTATCGTTATCGGGATCGAAACAAGAAGGAACGCCAATGGCTTTGAGACATGAGAGATTGGACGTCTACCGGCTGGCTATCGGCTACGTCGCGTGGGTCTACGAGATCGCTGCGACACTGGAGGGTGTCCACCGCGCGGCGCGCGACCAATGACTGCGCGCCAGTCAATCGATACCTTTGAATATCGCCGAGGGCAACGGGAAGACGACCGATGCGGATCGGAGGCGCTGCTTCGAGCTCGCGAGAAGAAACAGCGGCCTACGGCGGAAACACAATCGATCCCGATCCCGATAGCGATAGTGATACTGCCATGCGCCCGCCCATGCGCCCCCTTCAGATCCAGTGTTGCCGGCGGACACGGATGGATGCATAATGACGCCGTTACCCGGTCATGAAGGAGCAATCGGTCTGACGTGTGGAAGCGGCTGAACCTGCACGGAGGACAACGGAGGGCGATGTGTACGATTCGTTGAAGTTGGGACCAGATGCGGACAGTCGGTGCCCACGCTACGGCGGCCGCATGGACGTTACGACGCACCTACACGGAACCTGCACACGCCGCGACGTGCTCGGCGCCGGACTCACCACGGCCGCGGCGGCCGCGCTCGGTCTCGCCTCCGCTCCCAACGTCGCGTCCGCGACCTTCTCCGCCGGAGGGCTGAATTTCCGCGACGGCCACGGGCTGACCGTGCGTACAGCCCGGCGTTTGGACAGCGAGCACCGCCTGGTCTATCTTTGTTTCGGCACCCGCGAGGTCACCGGCTGGGAGAACGGTGGGCCCGGAGTCAATGTTCTCCTCCCTTTCGATTACGACGACTTCCCTGACAAGCGGTATCCGGTCGTCTACCTCTTCCACGGGGGAGGGATCAAGACCGGCTTCCGCCAGTGGTACACCATGAGTCCGCTCGGCTGTCGCGGCTCACTGCTTCTGCAGGAGACCGCGGGCACTGAGGCGATCTTCGTCATGCCCGACATCAGCAAGGGCTGCTGGGGGCTGGACGCCCGACACGAATTCTTTTGGTTGCGACGCAACTGGGAGACTTTCCACCTCGACCAGCTCGTCCCGTGGATCGACACGAACTTCCGCACACTCGGAACCACCGAGGGGCGGGCGGTCCTCGGCTACTCGATGGGCGGTTTCGCCGCGCTGCACCACGTGGCCAAACGACCTGAGTTGTTCTCGGCCGTTTCCGCTTACTCGGCGCCGAGCGACCTAGGGCACCCCTCCTTCCAGACGTACATGTATGTCAGCCCCGTCGCCGACAAGCTCGCCCCGGGGGCGCTGCTGGGCAAGCCGGTGAAGTGGGACACGAGCAAGGTTCCGTTGGCCTTCCTCGAACACCTCCCTCCCCTTGCCGAGGGGGGAGACCCGGCCGTGTGGGACTCGGAAAATCCACGCGCGCACATCGACTCCTACCGGGGCAAACGGATCAGCCTCATCGCCGGCGACGTCACCAAGGACGGCAACGAGGGCCCGGTCATCGAGGACCAGCCTCAGTTCGCCGCGCTCCTGCGTGCCAACGGCATCGCAGTCACCCAGTACCAGGTTGTCGGCGACCACAGCCAAGCCGTACGCCGCGCCTTCCCGCAGGACCTGCCCGGGGTTCTCGACCATCTGGCGCAGGCGGGGTGAGCGCGCGTCCGCAAAGACACCGTCGCCGGCTTCGATATCAGGTCCAATGACGATAGCACCGCGCTCCCAGAGCTCTTCGCGCAGGTACGGAGCGAACGGGGCCAGCAACAGCACGTAGGTCTGCGCTGCCTCGCGCGGCAGCGGCTTGGCGTTGCCGGAGAAGGCGTTGATGAAGGTCATCATCAAACTGAGGATCGTTCAGCAATTCCACATTAGCAATTCTTCGCGCTAATTCCTCTCCGTTATCCTTGTCCCGACGCCGGTTGTGACGCTTGCGCTGGGTGAACGGCAACTTTTTCTTCGCGCAGACGGTTTTTTAGGTTGACGCAGGCCCAAAAGGTAAGTATTAGTATATACCATGAAATTACCACCTGCATCACGGAAGCGCGCGGCGGCGTCTCACGCGCTGGAAACCCTCGGCCCGGTCATCGACGGCAGCCTGTGCGAGATCCACCGCGGCGGCAGCACCCGGTGGCAGTTGACCGATCGGCCGGCCGGCAAGACGCGCACCCTCTACGTGCCCGCGGCGCGGGTACGGGAGGTGCGCCAATGGACAGCCAACTGGAAAAAGGCCAAGGAACTGCTGAAGGAACTCTCGGAGGCGTCGCGGGAGGAGCTGCGCGCCGGGGATGGCCCCGCGGCCGCCGCGCCGCCCCCGCGCCGGACGGCGGCGACTTCCCGGCGAAACTGGCCGCCCTCGTCCGCCAGAGGCTCCCATACCTGAACGGCCTGTTCAACGCGCTGACCGACCGGCGCGCGCCGGACGACTGCCTCTACACGCCCGCCACGATCCTGTGGATGGTCGTGCTGGGCTTCCTCTGCCGCAAAGGCTCCCGCAACGCGATGGACGCCGACCGTAACACGGGGGCGGCGCCGGCGAACCTGATGGCGCTGAGCGGGCAGCGCCGGTGGCCGCAGGGGCGGCCGCTGACGGCGCCCTGCACGCAGACGGCCACCCGCTTCCTGGACATCCTTCTGCCCGACAGGCTGGAGCAGGTGCTGGTCGCGGTCGCCTACAGCCTGCTGCGCGCCAAAATCCTTGACGGCGCCAGGCTGGGCGGACGGGTGCTGGTGGCCGTCGACGGCACGAAACAGGAGAACTTCCGCCGCTGGTCCGCGCCCTGGCGGCGCAAGTACCGTTACGTCCTGCACGCGAAAATCATCGGCCCGGACGGGACGGCCTTCACGGTCATGGCCGAGCCGTGCGACCACTACGACAGCGAGCGGGGCAAGCTGGACTGCGAGCTCGCGGCCTTCAAACGCCTGTCGGCGCGCCTCAAAGCCGCCTTCCCCCGTCTCGACATCTGCCTGCTCGGCGACGCGCTGTTCGCCTGCGAGGCGGTCTTCGGCATCTGCGAGGGGTACGGGTGGAAATTCATTTTCACGTTGAAGGAGGGCTCGCACCCCGCCGCCTATGACGAGGCCCTCGACCTGCTGCCGCTCTCGCGCGGCAACGCCGCACGGGTGACAGCCCCGGACTTCCTTCAGGACACCCGCTGGGTGGACGGCGTCGCCTTCGGCGCCCGCAACCTGTCGGTCGTCTTCCAAGGGGAAATCGACGGCACGGCGCTGTACTTCTGCGCTTGGGTGACGAACCTTCTGATCCCGAAACCGGAACGGGCACGCGGCATCGCCGCCGCCGGCCGGTGCAGGTCGCGCATCGAGGAAAGTTACAACGTGCAGAAGAACGGCGGCTTCGGGCTGGAGCACGCGTTCCGCGAAACAGACCGGGGGGCAGCGAACTACCACCTGCTCATGCAACTGGCCCACAACCTGTGGCAACTCCTCTGCAAGGGTTGCCTCCGCCGCGCGTGCGCCGGCTGCCGCAAACTGACGGACGTGTGCCTGGCCAGCCTCCTGGCGGAGGCGCTGCA
>MWEJ01000019.1 GCA_002071025.1 Verrucomicrobia bacterium ADurb.Bin070
CGGCTATCTCAGTTGGTTAGAGAGTCTGGTTTACACCCAGAATGTCGGGGGTTCGAGTCCCTCGCCGCCCACCAGCTTTTTACCCCGTTTTTGTTGGAAAAAACCAATAAAAGCGGGGTTTTTTATTTTGACAGCCTGCAAAGCGATGTTAACTGAAGCACAGTGAAAACGTCTGATTTTCCACCACTAATTCCACCACTAAAATAAGCGTCTCAACAAGACAGGCGTGCATATTTTTGACATCCAAAAATTGTAATGCACACAAATAACGTATCCACCTCCTGAGAAATTGTGTTTTTCACTCGTTTTCGACCAAATACGTCTCTTTAGTAGCCCGAAATTGCCTGCCGAGGTCCCTAACACTGAAGAAACGCTCGTAAACAGAAAAGGCGGGGCGCAATCGGTTTTACCCGCCTGCGCCCCACCCCGGTTGAAAATATTTTCGCCTTTAATCACTGCGACGAAGCAAGACACGCATCCAACGCGGCCGCAAGATCCGCCACGCCGGGCCGGTTCAGCTTCCTGTCGCAGACCAGCCCGCCCGAGGCGTCCCAGCGCGTGACCCGCACCACCGGCGCGTTACCCCCGCCCGTCCAGCGGTAGGCCGCGTTGGACTCCAACGGGTTCAGCTCGCGGACAAGGACGATGTCCTCCCTACCCGGAATGCCGGAACTCAACAACGCAGTCTCGAACCTTGTGCAATGCCCGCGAGAGGACCTCCCGCGTGAGCGCGGCCCGCGCATCCTGATAAATCCATGGGGCCACGTGCGCGCCCTCCTCCAACCAGCTTAGTCCAACCAGGGTCTCACGGCGTGTTCACGCGTGAAACCCTTTCATGGTTCGCCAATCAATCATAATGCGTCCAGAGCCGGATAACCTTGACGGTCTTAACATCAGCCACCACCTGATACACAAGACGATGCTGGATATTGATGCGCCTGGAATAAGCGCCGGACAGATCGCCGACGAGTTTCTCAAATGGGGGCGGGTTCTTAAACGGGGTCTTTCTCCAATATCGCGAGAAGCCGTTCTGCCTGTGGTTTCAAACCAGAAGCCAGGAGCTTCTTTGCATCTTTCTGGGCTTGCTTGGTGAAGACACGCGTCCATTTCACCATGTCAACTCCTTGTCGCATTTACTGACCGGAGTCCTCATGCCAGATCGGATGGAGTCCCTCATCCCGGGAATCGATGTGAGAAACAGGGTTTCTTGGATGGCTTGCCAGTCGTCCTGGGAAACAAGGACAGCGGAGTTTCTCTTGCCTGTGATCTGTATGGCCATATGGGAATCCGCCACGTCATCCAGAAGGCCATACAATGATTTCCGAGCCTCTGTGGCTGTGAGCGTTGTCATGAGTTGTTTCCTTTCGTACGCAATATCGTACGTTATTCTTCTCGATCAGTCAAGCCGGCCGGAAAGAGTCTGTGCCAAATATTTTGCGCGGCTTGGCTGGGCCTTCCTTGATCTTCTTGATGAGGTTTTTGAGGTTTTTGAGTTCGTTTGTCTGGTCTTCAACGAGTGATCGAAGGTGCTTGTCGGGCCGGTGTCTCTTACTGTGTGCGAGGGCACTCTCACACACGGCAATTGCATCGGAATCACGACCCAGCTTGACCAAGAAATGGGCAAGTTGCTTCGAATACAACCCGACATGGAATGTGTCGTCTTTCGCAAGGCTGATTGCCTTGCGGAAGTACTCCTCAGTCTTCTGGACAAGAATGGGATCGGTGCTTGTCGGTATGGGCGCGTCGTCCTTGAGTCCGTAGGACTTCAGGAACTTGGCTCGTCCCTCGGGAGTGCCGTCATGCGGGGGCATTACCCCTGTCTTGCAGGTTAGTGCGAGATTCCAGAACGTGCCATGCTTCACGTTCGGCTCGGACGCTTTGCGTTCGAGACGAACGATGACGTTCGACCGGTAGGCTGGATCTGAGTACAGGAGCCAAACATTCTCGAAGTAGATGTTGAGGTTCCATGGGCGCCGCTCGATCATCTCGAACGTGTGGTATTTCAATCTCTCTGGGTTACGCTCGCGACGATCGTAGTACACAAGCGCAGCGGCGCGGTGGTCACCGTCATCAGGATGCTCTGCGAGGTACGTTTCGAAATATTCGGGCACGCGGTGATCAAACGGCACATTCATGTGCGAGGCGAAGTCCTCGGGCGGCTTCTTCGAGCAGGCGGCGAGCAGGGCGACTTGCATTATCAAGACTGGGATGAGTTTGTTCTTTTTTGCCGAACGTCAGCGGCCTCCAACCACTGGAGCCGAAGGCGAATAGCGGAAGGTGTGTCCCACTATGATTTCGTCACCCGAACCAGTGCTTCGTGCGGTTGGCGATCTTCACCAGATGCAGCATGACCGGCACTTCAGTCAGCACACCCACAATCGTGGCCAGCACTACGGGCGAAGACGCGCCGAAAAGCGAGATGGCGACGGCCACCGCAAGCTCGAAGAAATTCGACGCCCCGATCATGCCGGCCGGTGCCGCGATGTCATGCGCGACCTTCAACCTTTTCGCCGCCAGATACGCGACAAAGAAAATCAGGTACGTCTGGAGGATTAGCGGCACGGCGATCAGAACGATGTGCAGCGGATTTTTCAGGATCACGTCGCCCTGGAAGGAGAAGATGAGCACGAGCGTCAGTAGCAGCCCTCCAATCGTCACATTGCCGAACTTCGGGATAAACACCGTGTTGAAGTACGCCAGCCCTTTCGTCTTGATCACATGAAACCGGGTCAGAGAACCGCCAGCAAGCGGGACCACCACAAAGAGCCCGACCGACAGAAAGAGCGTGTCCCACGGGATCTTGATGCCGCTCACGCCCAGCAGCAGGGCGACAATCGGGACGAAAGCCGGCAGGATGATCAGGTCGTTGGTCGCGACCTGCACCACGGTATAAGCAGGGTTTCCCCTTGTCAGGTGGCTCCACACAAACACCATCGCGGTGCAGGGCGCGGCGCCCAGCAGAATGGCCCCGGCCAGATAGTCACGGGCCAGTTCCCTCGGGATCAGCGACCTGAAGACCACGAAGAAGAAAAAAGCGGCGACCGCATACATCGTGAAGGGCTTGATCAGCCAGTTGGTCAACCAGGTGATATACAGCCCTTTCGGATTTCTGCCAACGTTCTTGATGCTGGCAAAATCCACCTTCATCATCATGGGCCAGATCATGAGCCAGATAAGCACAGCGATGGGGATTGAGACCTTCGCGTATTCGAACCGCCCGAGAAACGTGGGCACGCCCGGCAGGAACTTGCCGATCATCACGCCCGCGACCATGCACAACGCGACCCATACGGTCAAATACTTGTCAAAGAATCCGATATCCAGTTTTTCTGTTTGCTTCACTTGGGCCTCCTCCAGCCTCACGTACCCGGTCATTGCCTGAGCGACCCTGGCAGCGTCTCCACAAACGCCCGGATCTCGTCCCGCACGCGGCGGTAGCCATTCAGCTTCGCCTCTTCGCTTTCGGCCAACTTCGCCAGGGCGGGCGGATCGTCGAACCCGACATGCACGACCTTGGCCGAGCCCGGAAAGAACGGACAGTTCTCGTTGGCGTGCCCGCATACCGTCACCACGTAGTCGAAGGGCACGTCCAGCAGCGTGTCCACGTTCTTCGACACGTGTCCGGAAATATCCACGCCAGCCTCGGCCATGACCTTCACCGCGTTCGGGTTCAGCCCGTGCGTCTCGATGCCCGCCGAGTACGCTTCGATCACATCGCCTTTCAGCGCCCGCGTCCACCCTTCGGCCATCTGGCTCCGGCACGAGTTGCCCGTACACAAAAACAAGACCTTCAATTTCCGCATTCGCCGCCTCCCTTATCCGTTCAGTGCCGCAAACGAACATCCGGTCACATCCGACGAGTACGCCGCCAACCCGCCGAACGCAATGGATCTAAGTCATGTAAACAGCCTGGCGACTTCACCCAACCCACGTTCGAAGGGGCGACTGGAATAATGTCGAGGACCTTGTTGACATGATCATCCACGATCCGGTCCCCCGCTCTCTGCCCCAGGTCCACAGGTACAGCAGCACGCCTGTTTCTCTCCGCAACATGACGATGTCCTGCCTAATCGTGCATTCAAGATGCCCACCGCGCAGCCCACGCCGTTCTTCACGTACAGCGCGCCGGCGGGGCAGTTGCGAGCGCACGCCCCGCACTCCATGCAGGCGTCTCGATCCACGATTATCGTCTTGTCGCCCGTCAGGCTGAACACGCCGTGCGGACAGACCTCCAGGCACCGGCCGCACCCGACACACTTGTCCCGGTCCAGCCGCAACGTCACCACGTTCTTCAAATAGTTCATGTTCTTCCGTTCACCATACTTGAGAGTTGAGCGTTGAACGTTCAGCGTTGAGCGTTCTCCTTAAACGAACCGCGCCGCGACCCATCCCGCAAGACCCAACACAGCCAGCGCGCCTTGCATCGGCAGCGCCCATCCCATCTCGCGGCGGACCCCGGAAGCCGACGTGTAGGTCGTTGAACCGGTGAACCGCAGGCCCAAGAACGAACAGGCCGCCACGCTGAGCAGTCCCGACGACAGACCGCCGAGCCAGCCGAACGGCCCGAACCAGACAAGCGCCGCCCCGACAACCGCACCAACGATCCCGCCCTTGACCGCGAACGCCCGTCCCGGCAGCCACGGCAGCAGCGCAGGCGTCAGCACGATCCCGGCCAGGTAGTTTGCCCCGACCGCCGCCGCAACCCCAAGCGCCAGTTCCCGCGTTAACCGGTAACCGTGCCGACCCAGCCCCGCAGCCGCAACAAACACCGCCAACACGAAAACCGCCGGCACAAAAAGCCGTGCCAGCTCATTCGGCGCGAGCGCCAAACGGTCCGGCAGCGTGAACCGAACCCGCCGCATCTCCGGCGTCGCCCGCATGCCCGCCCGCAGGAACGCGGGCAGGTCACATGCCCGCACCGGACCGTACACCACCCGGAAACCGCTTCGCCGGCTGACCTCGTGAGCCGCCACGCCCGGCGCGCCCAACTGCGGCACCACCACGCTCTTGTGTTCCACAACCGCAGCCACTTGACAGAGGTCGAGGCGGCTGACCAGTTCCTCCGTCCCGAAGGTTCCCTTTCCCGCCGCGCACCAGACGTTGACGCCCTTTGTGTCCAGCACCAGCACCCAAGCGTCCAGGCCGTCCATCGCCCGCCGCACATGATCGAACGACAGTTTGTAATTGGCCGTGACCAACAACGGCGACTCCGGTTTCGGAACTCCCAGCGCGTACAGGCCCGGCGGAACCGTGTAACGCATGCGTCCGATGCCGCTGCGAACCGCCCAAGCGCCCAGCGTATCGCGCCACGTCCAGCGCGTCGCCACGCGCGGCACAGGCCCGGACGCCGTTTCCACAGCACCGGAGACCCATCGCGCAGGCGCTTCAGGCCCGCATGTTCCGCAACAGCCTGCTCCGCTCATCTCTCAGCACTCCTTCGGGCACGCCTTCGTCCGGCGTGCCGATCCCTCTCCCGCACCCGACAACACGCGGGCCAACACGTCCGCGTCGCGGAGCACGGAAACGTCTTCGCCGAGCGCGCTTTCCAGCCACTTCAGAACCGGGCGCACGGCCTTCATCGCGTCACCCTGCGGCAACCGGTAATACGCCCACCGCCCGTCCTTGCGCACCTCGACCAGATCGGCCTCGCTCAAGAGCGAAAGATGCTTGGAGACCGTCGACGGCGCCAGCGCCAGCACCTCGACAATGCGGCACACGCACAGTTCGCCGCCGCGCAGCATCATCAGGATCCTGACCCGCTGCCCGTCCGACAGCGCCTTCGTCACCCGCAGGGTCGCCCTCATCACATCATCGCGCATGCCGCCACCCTCCTTAATTCGTTATGTGGCGAATTTATCACGAATGCCGCCCCGTGTCAAACCGCGCCTGCCAGTCCCGCCGGAACGGCTCAAAAACTGACGCATTGCAGCTCGGACCAAGCATCCGCGCCTTGACCGTTCCGGAAACTTTCGATCCCGTTAATGACGTAATTCTCGAGATCTTCAGGGACCTCCACCTTGTCCCACGTGTTCGACAGGACCAACCGGGCCACAGGTACGCCGAGCAGGAAAAGCTTTTGGCCCTTATGGCACCCGCACATGCTGCGTTCTTGCATTGTTTTCTTCCTTCAGACACACAACGGAATAAGCCCCTTTACCGCGCGGTATAAATCAGATAGAGCCCGCCGACGAGCACGAGCACGGCGCAGACTTTCTTCAGGATCACCGCGCCCTTGGATTTTTCGTTCCAGTTCAGGTAGCCCTGCACCACCTCGGTAAAGGTGCCGGCCAGAACGATCACCCCGCAGTGCCCCACGCCATAGAACAGCAACAACAGGATGCCATACGGCAGATTCGTTGACGCCAGCCGGAAGGTCACCCCCAGCATCGGCGCCATGTAGGCGAAGGTGCAGGGACCGAGCGCCACGCCGAAGACCAGTCCGAGAATGAACGCGGCAAGCATGCCCTTGCTCTTCATACCCGGCTGCGCCGCGTTGGGCAGCGGCAGATTGATCACGCCGAGCAGGTAAAACCCCACGGCGAAGAAAATCACGGCCACCGCATAATTGCCCCAGCGCCCCACATCGCCCATCATCCGGCCCGCCGCCGCCGTCACCGCCCCGATCACGCCGATGGTGATGAGGATGCCCAGCGAGAATAGCAGAGAAATGGTGAAGGCCCGCCGTGCCGAGATGCGGCCTTGCTGGTCGATGAAACCCACGATCAAGGGGATGCTCGCCAGATGGCAGGGGCTGAGGATGATGCTCAGAATTCCCCACACCAGCGCCGCGCTCAGCGCGATCGCGGGCGTCCCCTCCACCGCCCGCGTCAGCGCCGTGAAAATCTGTTCCATGTCCTCCCCCCTCATTTCGGACAGCATTCCCCGATCTTGCACGCCTTGCTGACCTGCTGCGGCGTCAGCTTCATCTTGTCCGCCAGCGCCTTGGCGATGGTGATCTGCTCGCCCGTCTCCAGCGGGTGCGCCTCGGCCCATTTCTTGAGATTGCCTGCGCTCACAAAGAACCCCTGGTGGAAGCAGCCTGCGGAACCTTTTGAGCCGTCCGGCTTGACCCGCTGGCCGAACCACGCCACCGCCGAGGAAGGCTCCAGCGACGCCACGCGACCGGTCAACGTCTTGACCACCACCGGTTCGCCGGTGAGACGGTCGCGCTCGCGCACCTCGATGTCCTTGCCCGTACGCGCCGCCACGCCCAGCGCGCAGTGCGAGCAACACCCCCACGTCCGCACGCCGTCGGCCACCAGCACCTCGGCCGCGTCCGCCGGATACACCGCGCGGTCGCAGAACCCGCACCGGTTCGCCAGTTCCTGTACCTTGAGCGCCTCATACTGGAGTACACTCCCCCCGGCACTTTTCTGCTCCATCTCGGCATTGCAAAGCTCCGCGAAGGCCTTGACCGAGGAGCGACCACTCTTCTTGTCCGTCGCGACTACAAAGTAGGCCGACGCCAAAGGAATGGCATTTCCTGTCTCAAAGTCCGTCGCCGTCACCTTATCCTCGAATCCCGTCTTGTCCTCGGTCAGGCAGGAGTACATGATGAAATAGCAGTGCGGCGAGCACATGCGCACGTCGCCCTTGGCCGACTTCACCAGCACCTGCGTCTTCGGGTTCACGTCGCCGTCGCACATGTAGCAGACGGCATCCTTTTGCCGCGCGTCGGGCTGGACCGGCGCCCACCGGCTGAACCCCGCCGCTTCCGCAGAAGCGCCGGCCGCCGCCGGAACAACCCCGAACTCCTTCCACTTGCCGAGGATGTCCTCCTTGGACATGAATCCTTCGTGGCGGAACAGCTCCTTGCCGTCCGCGCCGAAGAAGATTTGCGTGGGGATCATCTTGACGCCGTACGCCTTCCCCGCTGCCTCGTTCTCCCACACGTCGATGAACTCGGTTTTGAACGTCTCTGCGTAATTCGCCGTCAGGTCGTCCAGAATCGGCTTCATGGCCTTGCACGGGATGCACTTCCCCGCGCCCAGATCCACCAGACGCGGCAGCGCCTTGGCTTGCGGGGCGGATGCCTCAACTTCCGCCTTCACCGCCGCCCCGACCGGTTCCGCCTTCTTCCCCTGCTTCAGTAACACAATGGCCGCCGCCGCGACGACGACCGCCCCGATAATCGCGATATTCTTCATGTTCATGGAATCAGCTCCATTTATGGAAACTCGAAACTTGAGACTGGAAACTTGGCAAGACACGTTCCGCGACTAGTACTCTGTACGGCTTAATAATTCGGACAGGATTACATGATTTTCATGATGTAACTGATTGATTCCAATCATGTTAATCCTGTAATCATGGCTAGAAAAAACCGGCGTTTTTGGTTTTACAGACTACTAGTCGTTCTTCCGGCTCAATTTTCAAGTTTCAAATTTCCAGTTTCCCCTCACCCCAGTTTCGCCGCACCCGCAGCGGCGGCCTTCTCGACCGCCTCCGGCGAAAGCGGTGTCTTGCCCTTTTCCATCCCGAGATCCGCCAGTTGCAGGTGCTCGAAGCCCGTGAAGCCCGCCTGCTCCAGCGTCAGCTTCACGCAGTTCAGTGGGCACCCGTCGATCGCCAGCACCTTCGATGCGGCCGCCGTCGTAGCCATGATCCCCGACACGCGGCCACCGACCCCCGCGAGACAGAACATCTTGCCCGCCCCGTCCCGCGTCATCTTCCGCGCCGCCTGGTCCGCCACCGCACCCACATCCGCCGCGCCCGAACAGGCGAAAATCAGTTTCGGGGCCGCTCCGCACGCACACACGTTGCTCTCACTCATCGCATCACTCCTTTCGCGTCTACGGAAAACTGGAAGCTCGGGACTTGAAACTTGGGAAAAGACCGGCCGTGTTCATTCCACAAACGAGTTATTAGCAGTCCGCGTCCTCACATCCCCAGTTTCCAATTTCAAGTTTCGAGTTTCCATTCACAATAACTTCATGATGTCGTCCGCACCCAACACCTTGCCCGCGCTCTTGACGACCCCGTCCACCGCCAGGGCCGGCGTGATCATCACGCCCATCTTCATGATGTCCGCGAGCTGGTCCACCTTCTCGACCGTCGCCTCAATCCCCGCAGCCTTGACCGCCGCCTCCGCGTTGGCCATCAGCGTCTTGCACTTCGGGCATCCCGTGCCCAGAATCTGGATTCGCATATTCGGACTCCTTTCGCATTGTGTGAGATGAAACTGAAAACTCGAAACTTGAAACTGGGAATGTGTGGCTAGCGGACAGGATACTCAGGTTGTGCGCGTCGCCTTGACAAATGCGTTCAGCTTGGGCCCAAGCTCGTCGATCAGCCGCTTGTAATTTTTTCACTTCTGCCGGGGAAATCACTTTTCGGCGAAAAGCCTTCCTCAACCAACACTTCGTCTCTTCGAAGGAACCGCGGGCATACAGGTAGAACTTCTTCCTATCGGCGGGAGAATATCGGCCGAACCCTTCGGCGATATTGGCGTCGATGCTGTCAACGGATCGAATGACCTGCTGTCCGATCGTGTGCTGCGCCTTGCCATCCCATGTGTCGTAAGCAAACCAAATCAGATCTGACAACTCCTCCGCCAACCGATACACGTCCAACTCGTAGACTTCCTTCATCGTGTCCCGCGCCTTCAAGTTTCCAGTTTCCAGTTTCAAGTTTCCAGTTTCACAGCCTTCCAAAACCGAACCCCACCAGTGTGGCCAAAATGATCACCAGCGTCACGAACGCCGCCGTCTTCTTCGGCCCGATCACGCTGTTGATGACCAGCATGCTCGGCAGGCTCAGCGCCGGCCCGGCCAGCAGCAATGCCAGCGCCGGACCTTGGCCCATGCCTGCGCCCATCAGGCCCTGGATGATCGGCACCTCGGTCAGCGTCGCGAAGTACATGAACGCCCCCGCGACCGAGGCCAGAAAGCTCGCCCGCAGCGAGTTGCCGCCCACGGCCTTCGCCACCCACTCCGACGGGATCATGCCCTCCTCGCCCACGCGGCCCAGCAGGAAGCCCGCCACCACCACGCCGATCAAGAGCAGCGGCAAAATCTGCTTCGCGAACGTCCACGAGGACTCGAACCACTGACCGCCCTCGCCGGTGTCCGTCGCCGTCAGCCAAGCCAGCCCCAGCGACCCGACGGTGAAGGCCGCCAGCGGGTTGCCGCCGGTGCCCAGCGCCGTCAGCGCGGTCAAAGCCGCCACGAGACCGACCTTCCACAGGCGCATCTTGAACCAGGCCACCAGCATCACGCCGAGCCCTGCCGCGCACATCGCCGTGAGGGGCCACTTAACCTTGAACAGCACGGCCCACACCCCTTGCGGGTTCTGCGGCTTGCCGAAATTCGCGAACACCAGGATCAGCACCATCGAGGCGAAGTAGAGCGACGTCTGCCAGAGCGGCCGGCCGCCCTCTTCCTCCGGCATCTGGATCGCCGCCGCGATCTTCGCCTCCTCCTCGCGCCGGAACATCAGATGCATCGTATAGCCGACCACCACGCTGAACCCCACCGCGCCCACCGCGCGCGCCACGCCCAGTTCAGGCCCCAGAATCCGCGCCGTCATGATCATGGCCAGCACGTTGATCGCCGGCCCCGAGTAGAGAAACGCGCACGCCGGCCCCAGTCCGGCGCCCATGCGGTAAATCCCAGTGAACAGCGGCAGGATCGTGCAGGAGCAGACCGCCAGAATGCTGCCCGAGACCGCAGCCACGCCGTACGCCAGCACCTTCTTCGCGCTGGGCCCGAGGTACTTCATCACCGCCGCCTGGCTCACGAAAACACCGATCGCTCCCGCGATAAAGAAAGCGGGTATCAGACAGAGCAGCACGTGCTCGCGCGCATACCACTTCACCAGGTGTGCCGCCTCCAGCAGCGCATGGTCAAACCGCACAACACCCGCAGGAAGATAGAAGCAGGCCAGAAACCCCGCCACGACCCACGCCAGCTTCTTCCATTCGCTTTTCCAGTCCATACAACCCCTTCGGCCTATCAACCCTTAAGCACCGCCTCTACGCAATGCATGAAATTCAGCACGCACGGCACCTTCAGGGAGTAGAACACCTGCTTGCCGCGCTTGTCATCCTCCACGACACCCGCATTCTTCAAAATCAGCAGATGCTTGGAGACGGTCGAATAGTCCAGCTCCAAACCGTCGACCAACTCACACACGCAGCGCTCGCCGACAGCCAGTTGCTCCACCATCCACAGGCGGGCCGGGTGCGCCATGGCCTTCAGCACCTTCGTTTTCGCCGCGAGAACGGATTTCTCTTGTTTGTTCACAGGCCCTCTTTCGTTTTGTTGTTTGGTATAATGACCAAATTTTGAGCGTTTGTCAACGTGCTTTCCGTCAAGCGTTAAGCCCGACCCAGCCCAGGCGCTGCCAGCGCTTGCCGCAGATGAAGCGGAAGATGCCCGGGACACCTGACGGCATGAGCGAGAGTGACCAACCTGATTCGTGACATCGAGAGTTCCATCACCCAGGCGGATGTGTTCATCGCGGCTCTGGAGGCGGAATGATCCCACGCAACCACACTCCGCCTGTGTCAAAGGCGGAAACAGTATCGCCCGCGACAGACGTCCAGTTTCTCGTGTCCGGGCGCCCTTGACCTTCTATTTCTCCCGATCCAGACGGTGACTTCGACATCGATGCCCCAGCCGCACGGGGCTGGTTGGCCCGAGCCATTGCCCCACTTGCGACCGCCGAAAGCCTGCCTCGTTTAAAACTGATACTGGTAGGCGGCTTGCAGTGACAGCCAGTCCCGGTCTTTATAGAGCTGGTCGAAATCGGTGTTCCGCCGCGGGTGCAACGCATACCGGCTGAAGCAGGGGCCGATGTCGAATTTTATGGCGGCCCGATTCCCCTGCCGGCGCACGCCCAGTCCGGCCTGATAGGTTTTGAGCGGCGGCGCGGCGGCATCGAGAGCTATGCCATTATCGATTTCACTGGTGTCTTCGTAGTAGCGCCCGAACACACTGACGAACCAGGTGCCATGCCAGTCACGCTCAAGCACGGCACTGGCCGATTTTGCTGAGAAGTGCGGATCCTCCTTCGCGTAGCCGACGGTCAGTCGCGCAACCCAGTTCTCCGCCAGCGCGTAGTTCAACGCGCCCTGCAAGGTCACGCGCTTTTCCCGTTCCGTGGTGTCGTCGATCCGGCCCTCCACCCTCGTGCGAAGGCGGCGCGTCAGTACATTTTCAAATGCCAGATGACCGCCAACCGTCTCATAGGTGTCGCGCAGCCGGACAAGCGGCGGTCCTCCCTCATAGCCCGGCGACACGCTGTCGTACTGATAGGAGACGCCTGCCTCGGCAAAACCTGCGTCGGGAAGGTATTCCCAACGCAGGCTGGGAGAAGCGTTGTATCCCCACGGATGAGCATCCCGATATCCCACACGGCCGCCGCCAGACGTATTCCGGTCACCAAATTTTATGCGGTTGTATTCGTCCAGCCATAGTGCGCGGTACGTCTGAAAACCATCGTAGGCGCCGCCCCCCATCTTCAGCGTGAGGGTTTCGTTCAGGTCGGAACTGACGCTGCCCTGAACGCCGAAGTGGTCCTCTTCCAGCCGCTTATGCCGCTTGAGTCCGAGCTGTTCGGGCTTGAAATCCATTCTGATTGGCCGATAAGAGACCACAAGGCTGAATTCTGCGGAGGGGCGCTCGTGACGGTATTCCGCCAGCATATCCGCCACGTGAACGTCCGAGGCAATCATGGCAGCCACATCCAGCGTGGCTTCGCGGGCGGTCTGCGGCTCTGTTTCAAGAGTCGGCAGAGAGAGATCGGCCCCCGACTCGGCGTCGTCCCGCATGACGGGGCTGGGCGCTGCCGCCGCCCCCTGTCCGGTGATCGCGTCGATGGCGTCACGCAACTTTTTCACACCCTCGTATTTTGCCTGGCGGAGCACAATCCGGGGGGCTGCGACAGCGGGTACCGCAGCCGTGGCATCGATGACCACCAGATAGGGCAAAGAGGCACCGCCATAGCGTTGCAGCAAAACGCCTGCAGGATCATCCAGCACCAGCTCGACTCCGGTCTTCTGCAGGAACACCGCCATGTCCGCCTGCTCGGACGCCTCGCTGTTTACCGCTACGACCTGCACGGCAATGCCGTGTGGGTTACCCGAGCGAGCCGCGTAGTACGCCTGGATATCGGCTTCAAGCTCCCACGACACGCGGAAACAGTCCCCGCAGTTGGCGTTGAAAAAATCGAGCACAACAATTTGCCCTTGAAAATCATCGAGGCTGACCTGCTCGCCCGACTCCAACTCCGGGAGGCTGAAAAGCGGGGCTTTCTCCCGCGCGCACAGCGCGTTGGGTCCCGGCAGAAGGAATGCCAGCCCAAGGATTATCGCTAGAGGCATACGCTTCATCATTAATCGCTGCATGACGAACAAGCGCCGCTCGATTGGCCACCCACCGATGACACTGAACTGGATTCGAACTGCGTGAGCAGTCTGTTCAGAGAGCTAAACATCGGCGAGCCGTCGAACTGCATGTTGGGTTTAGAGACCAGTCGTTGCTGCCGGGAGGGCACGTGCGCACATCCCGCCAGCATCAAGGCGCCACAGACCGCCAGGGGCACCCAACGGCTACGCTCCCGGCACGTGCCTCCGCGCCTCGTCCCGAATTTTTGAAAAGATGTATCTGTCATCAGCACGCTCCACGCACGCCCGCACGCACCCACACGCTTGAACGGTTTAATCTGTCCGTCCGGAATAAGCAGATATCATACGTCTTCCTTTGCATGCCGTCAACGCCGGGGACACGCCGGAATGTAATCAGGTCAGGCAGGGGCAGGCAGATGTAAGGGGAGGGTACATCCATATTGGGGCGGCGACAAGCGAAGCGCGGCGGCGCTTTCCAAGGCTCTCATAACGCGGCGGCGCGCGGAACACCATTTCCACCGTGAAAAACACGTTCTAAGGCCCCTAAATACGGCCATAATATCGCTAACCTCTTGGTTGAGAGTCAGTTATCGACGCTAAGCGTCGAAAGAAGCGATCGGCCTTTTGATAGGCAAACACGGCACTCTTCCGCGTCACCCCGTGGCTGATTGAACAAACTACCACATCCCCCGTGCCCCGTGCCCGGCGTCCCGGCCCCTGCCGTCACCACGATTTGTGTCGACGACTAGCTGACGATGGCGGGCAGTCCGTAGACGTCGCGCGCGGCTTCCCTGAAATCGTCCGGCACGTTGTCCCGCAGGTCGAGCCTGATGCCGCAAGGCAGCGCCAGCGCGAGCCCGGTGGCGGTCAGCATCAGGCGCGGATGCGCCCCGCAGCGCAAGGCCGGATCGCCATAGCGCGGGTCGCCCGCAATCGGATGGCCGATGCTGTAGAGATGCACGCGGATCTGGTGCCGCCGCCCGGTCAGCGGAAAGGCTTCGACCCGCGCAAAACGCTCGCCGCGTTGCCGCACCGCAAAGCGTGTGAGGGAGGGCTTGCCGCGCCGCGCGTCCACCCCCATGCGGCCGGAGCCAAACGCATGAATCGGACCGTTGATCTCGCCCGTGTCTTCCGCAGGCGCGCCGTGCGTCACGGCCAGATAGGTCTTCAGCACCTCGCGCCGCTCGAAGGCGCTGTTCAGCAGCCGATGAGCCGGAGCGGTCAGCGCATAGAGAATCACGCCGCTCACCTCTTTATCGAGCCGGTGCACCGGGAAGACGCGCTGGCCAAGTTGGCGCGACAGGTGCGCGCACAGGCAATCATCGTCTTCCAGGCGTTCGGGCACAGAGGCGACGCCGACCGGTTTCATCACGGCCACGCAGTCGTCATCGCGGTAAAGGATCGGGATCATCGTGAACGCGCTCGCCCGCGCAGGCGCCTCAAACCGGGAACGGGGCCAGCGCGCCGAAGTCGAGCGTCGCAAAATAGTCGTCGGGGGTTTCGGCGCGGCGGATCTGCACGACGCTGCCGTCTTCGCGCAGCAGCAACTCCGCCGAGCGCAACTTTCCGTTGTATTGGAAGCCCATGGCGTGCCCGTGCGCGCCGGCATCGTGAATCACCACAAGGTCGCCGGGGGTCAGCGCCGGCAGCGCGCGGTCGATGGCGAACTTGTCATTGTTTTCGCAGAGCGAACCGGTGACATCACAGACCGTGTCACGGGGCAGGTCAGCCTTGGCCGGGACGGTGATGTGGTGATAGGCGCCGTACAGCGCGGGGCGCATCAGGTTTGCCATGCAGGCGTCGAGTCCGACGAACGTTTTGTAGGTCTTTTTGACATGACGCACACGCGTAACCAGGTAGCCGTACGGGCCGGTCACCATGCGGCCGCACTCCATGTAGAGCTTGAGATCCGGATGGCCTTTGGCGATCAGCCGCGACGCATAGGCCTGCCGCACGCCCTCGCCGACGCGTTCGAGGTCCACCGGCTCCTGCTCGGGGCGGTACGGAATGCCGATACCGCCGCCGATGTTGATGAAGTCGAAGACGATGCCCACCGCTTGCGAGATGTCGGCCGCCAGATCGAAGAGGATCTCCGCGGTGTCGATGAAATACTGCGGGTTCAACTCGTTCGAGGCCACCATTGTGTGCAGGCCGAAGCGTCGCACACCCTTGGCCTTCAACTGATGGTAGCCCTCGAAAAGCTGTTCGCGCGTAAAGCCGTACTTGGCCTGCTCGGGATTGCCGATAATCGCGTTGCCGCCCTTGAGAGGGCCGGGGTTGTAGCGGAAACAAACCAATTCCGGCAGGCCGGCACTCGCCTCGAGAAACGGGATATGCGACAGATCGTCGAGATTGATCACCGCGCCCAACGCCTTGGCCTTGACAAACTCATCGGCCGGCGTGTCGTTCGACGTGAACATGATCGACTCGCCGGTCACGCCGATCCGTTCCGAGAGCAGCAATTCAGGCAGCGAGCTGCAGTCCATGCCGAACCCCTCCGCTTTCAGCAGCTTCATGAGGAACGGATTGGGGCACGCCTTGACGGCGAAATATTCGCGAAAGCCGGGATTCCACGCAAACGCGGCTTTGAGACGGCGCGCATTGGCGCGGATGCCGCGTTCGTCATACAGATGAAACGGCGTGGGATAGGCCGCGGCAATCTTTTCCACGTGCTCCAAGGTGAACGGCACTCTCTTGTCAGCCATCGAAACGTACTCCAAATAAGATAAAAGATGGGTTAGTATACGTGTTGTCTTTGATGGGAATCAACCGCTTTCTTGATCGGGCGCGACTCCTTCGCGATTGCTCTTGACTTTAAACGCCGCGCCGTTTACAAACGCATGATCTTTTATCAGGAGGTATTTGGCATGACATCTCGACGTTCCTTTTTCAAGCAGGCCGGCCTCGGATTGGCCGTGGCGGCCGCCGCACCGGCGCTGATGACGGAGCGGGCGCACGCGCAGTCCCCCGCCGGCCAGGGCGGCCACCCGCAAGACACGTTCCGGCTCGGCATCGCCGGTTACACGTTTCACAAGTTCAAGCTCGACCAGACCCTGGACATGCTGAAGCGCGTCGACGTGCACTATCTGTGCATCAAGGATTTCCACCTGCCGTTGACCAGCACCGACGAGCAGATCGCGGCCTTTCACGAGACCTGCAAGCAGGCCGGCGTCACCGGGTACGGCGTGGGGCCGATTTACATGGGCAGCGAGCAGGAGGTCAACAATGCGTTCGCGTACGCCAAGCGCGTGGGCGTCAAGACGCTGGTCGGCGTGCCGTTCAAGATGATCGACAAGAAGCGCGTTTCTTCGCCCGAGCTGCTGGCCCTGATCAACACGAAGGTCAAAGAGTACGACATCAGGTACGCGATCCATAACCACGGTCCGGACATGCCGGAGCTTTTCCCCACTGCGGAAAGCGCAATGGAACTGATTCAAGACATGGATGTGCGCGTGGGGCTCTGCCTCGACATCGGCCATCAGCTTCGCGACGGCAGGGACCCTGTCCAGGCGATGCTGACGTATGCCGAGCGCGTCCACGACATTCACATCAAGAATGTGACTGAAGCCACCAAGAAGGGCCGGGGCATTGAGATGCCGCGCGGCAAGATCGACATGCCGGCCTTCGTGCGGGCGCTGCGAAAAGTCAAGTACAGCGGCGTTTGCAGTTTGGAGTACGAGAAGGACATGACTGATCCGCTGCTGGGCATCGCCGAGTCGATCGGCTACTTCCGCGGCGTCATGGACGCTACGCGGGGCTGAGGTTCGCCGGAACGTCACGCCAAGCCGCGCTCGAGGACCATGGCGGTGCGGCAGGGCAGGTAGACCTTAATGACGGTGCACAGCTCGTTGCCGCGCATTTCTGTCAGCAGCTCGAACGTCTGGCCCGGCTGGATGCGTCCCTGCCCGCCGAAGCGCGGCTCGTCGCTGTCCATGACCAGCCGATAGGCGCCGGGCGGCACCAGCACCGGGTAGTCGGTCACCGAGGCCTCGCTGTGGAAGTTAAAGAGGAAGACCAGCGCCCCGCGCTCAAAGACCAGGAGCTTGTCGGTGTCTGACACGAAGAGCCGGCGGGGCACGGTGCCTTCCAGCGCGTGACAGTCGCTCACCAGTCGGATCATGGCCTCGTCAAATTCGCCGAGGCACCAGTAGTACAGGTCGGGGTTATCGCGCAGCGCCCATTGACGGCGCGCGTAGTGGTAGGAAAACCCGTTGCCCTCGCGCGGAAAATCGATCCATTCGGGATGGCCGAATTCGTTTCCCATGAAGTTGAGGTAACCGTGGCCGGCGGTGGCCAGCGTGGCCAGGCGCGCCAGTTTGTGCAGCGCCACACCGCGCTCGGCCTTAAGGTTGGCGGCCGCGCGCGACATGGCGTCATAGATCGCGGCGTCGACCAGTTGGAAGAAGAGGGTTTTGCCGCCGACCAGCGCCTGGTCGTGGCTCTCCACGTAATTCACGGTTTGCTCGTCGGCACGGCGGTTGGTTAACTCGTGCCAGAGGTAGCCGATGCTCCAATCCTCGTCGCGCACATCGCGCACCAGCCGGAACCAGCATTCCGGCACGCCCATCGCCATGCGGTAGTCGAAGCCCGCGCCGTTGTCGGCGAGCGGTGCCGCGATGCCCGGCATGCCGCTCACATCCTCAGCAATGGTGACGGCGTCGGGACGGACCTCGTGGATCACGCGGTTGGCGAGCGCGCAATAGATCCAGGCGTCCTCGTCAACGGTCGCGTCAAAGTACTGGCCGTAGTCCATGAAATCCACGCCCAAGCCATGGTGCAGGTAGAGCATGCTGGTGATGCCGTCAAAGCGGTAGCCGTCGACATGGAACTCATCCAGCCAGTAACGGCAGTTGGAGAGCAGGAAATGGAGCACGTCGGTCTTGCCGTAATCGAAGCAGCGCGAATCCCAGGCCTCGTGCCACCCGCGCAGTCCGTCGTGAAAATACTGATACGGAGAACCGTCGAACCGCGACAGGCCCTCCCGCTCGTTCTTGACGGCGTGCGAGTGGACGATGTCCATGATCACCGCGACGCCGGCCTCGTGCGCCGCGTCAACCAGCGCCTTGAACGCCTCCGGTGTGCCGAACCGCGAGGAGCAGGCGAAAAAACTCGAAACGTGATAGCCGAAGGAGCCGTAGTAGGGATGTTCCATCACCGCCATGATCTGGATGGTGTTGTACCCGGCGCGCACGATGCGCGGTAGCACCTTCTCGCGGAAATCGTCGAAACTGCCGACCCCCAATTTGTCTTGGGCCATGCCGATGTGGGTCTCATAGATCAACGGCACGCGTTTGGGCACCGTGAACGAGGGCACGCGCCAGACGTACGGGGGCGGATCCCAGACCTGGGCGGCAAAAAGCAGCGTGCCAGGGTCCTGAACCACCCGCCGCGCATAGGCCGGGATGCGTTCGCCGCGCCCGCCCTCCCACGCCATTTCCAGCCGGTAGCACTGGCCGTGGCGCAGGCGGTCCGCAGGCAGCCGCAGTTCCCAGACATCGCGCCCCGGCAACCGGTTCAGGCGGAACGTGTCGCTCACCTGCCAGTCCGAAAAATCGCCCACCAGCCACATCGAGGTCGCTTGGGGTGCCCACTCCCGAAAGACCCATCCGTCTTTCGCGCGGTGCAGCCCGTAATACTCGTGGGCGCAGGCGAATTCAGCCAGAGATCCCGGCACGCTCGCGAGCGCTGCGGCCCGCTGCGCGGCCTTTCCGGCACGCCTGCGGATGATTTCGGCATACGGCGCGAGATAGGGGTCGTCCAGCAGACGCGCGCGCAAAGCCGACAGTGCCATAGCCTGACCTCCTCGATACAGGGTGAATCCCGACCTTACGCGAACGACCGCACCAGCGGCCGCTTGAGCATTTTCTCATAGATCTCGATGTAGCGTTTCGCGCAGGTCTCATGGTTGAACCGGGCGAGCCCTTCGCGCATCACCCGCGCGATCTGACCCTCGCGATCCTCAGCCGGGCGGCCGTAGAACTCCATCGCCTTGTCCATCGCCCACTCCAGCCCGCGGCAGTCGTAGATTTTGAAGACGAAGCCGTTGCCGGTCCCCAGCGTCGGATCAATGTGCTCAACCGTGTCATGCAGTCCGCCGGTATCGTGCACCACCGGCAACGACCCGTAGAGCTGACCCACCATCTGCGGCAGGCCACACGGCTCGAAGAGCGACGGCACCAGCGTGAAGTCCGAGGCCGCGAAACCGAGCTGCGAGAGCCCTTGGTTGAAATCGCACACTGCCAGACGCCCGTAAAGGTCGTGGTGGCGCAGGATATCGTAGAAGGGCTGCTGAAAGGAGCCGTTCGCCACGATAGCGATCTGCACACGGCGCTTCCAGTGGCGCGACATGAAGCGATAGAGGATGTCGGCCAAGAGTTGCGGACCCTTTTGGGCGGGATCGAGCCGCGACGGCCAGAAGAAGAGCGGCACATCGGGATCCTCCTCCAATCCCACTTTATGCTGAAAGGCGATCTTGTTGGCGCGCTTGGCCTCGCGATGCGTCTCGGGGGTGTAATTGACCTCGAGGTTGGGATCCGCCGCGGGGTTGTCCCCGGCGTCCGGCGCATTCAGGATGCCAGCCGCACAGCCGGCCCGGTCTTTGTTGCGGATCTCCTCGCGCAGCGCACGCGGAATGAAGTCGTGCCAGCCGTTGACGATCTCCTTGAGGAAGGTCGGGCTGACGGTATTGATAAAGTGCGAGGCGAAGACCCCGCTCGCCTGCATGTCGATCTCATTCGAATTGCGCGACTCTTCGTAATTGTACGGCACGCGCGTATAGTAGAGGTTGCTCCAGAATTCGGCGGCGTCAATGCCCGAATCCTCGATCTGCGCCAGCGTCAGACGGTGCGTGTGGATATTGTGCACCGTGAAGAGGCAGGGAATGCCCATGCGCCGCGCCGCGCCGGGAATCAGCCCGGTCATCCAGTCGTTGCAGTGGATCAAATCGGGCTGTACCGTCGGAATGATGTTGTTGATCACTTCGCGCGAAAAGGCCAGCGCCAGCTTGGGATTCTCGTTCTGAGAATAGCTGTAGACCGTGTCGCGATAATAGAAGCAGCGGTCCTCGGCCAGATGGATGCGCGTGTCGGGCAGGCGGCTCTTGTAGACGCGCAGCTCGTCACTGATCAACTGTCCCACCTCCACATGAAACATGCGCCGGTAGTGCGGCAGCGCCACGTGGACATCGGCACCGAGATCAAACAGCGCCGCCACCAGCGACGCGGAGACATCCGCCAGACCGCCGGCTTTGGCGGTCAGCCGGCACGCCATATTGCCCATGCCGGACGGCAGGTAGGTGATTTCCGGAGTGACGATCAGGATACGCGGCTTGCGGTTATCCGTCACGTTGCTGCTCTTCTGCTTCGCCATGCTTACACCTTTCTCACGCGCTCAACGACACATCCGGCCGTGTCACCGCACCGGATCCGTTAAAGCCTTCACCTTATTCGAGATTTCGTTGATGCTCTGCCGCTCCTGCTCAAGCTTGGTACGCTTTTCTTGCAGAGCAGGCAGGGCCAATACCTTTTTCTGCAGGTCGGCCTGCGCGCGCGACAGCTCATTTTGCAGCTCTTGGCACCGCTTGCGCAGCGCCTCGATCTCTGGCGACGTGTTGGCGGTGTCGTTCACGGCCTGGGCCAGCTCGCCTTCCAGCCGATGCACGGCAATCATCCGCTCGGCGCGTTCCGCCATCCAGTCGTTCAATTGCTTTCTCTGCGCCTCGGTGAGCTTGGAAAGATCCTGTGCCACCAGCAGACCGGCCACACCGATCAGGCACCCGGCCACTACGCAAGTCCAATATGCCGCTCGCATAATCACTCCTTTATTCAATGTCCGTGCACAGTATATGGGAAAGCGTCAGTTTGCGCAACACATGCCATCAGCGAAACCCTGCCAGTTTGTGCGTCTGCAGCGAAAGCCGCCACTTTTTCGAGCGCCGCCCGCGGTTCAGCCGCCCCAGCAGGCGCACGGCATCAGCCACATTGACCTCTCCCGCGCGATCGCAGGGTGAAAGGAAATAGTGATCGGCTTCGATCCGGTCGCGCATGCTCTCGCAGAACGCCTGCACGTCGCCATCCACCACGATGCGGACTTCATCGGCCTGTCGCACCATCCGGTCGTCGTCGTAGAGCTCGGCGTAGAGCGCTTTGGGCGACACCGCCAGATAATCGATGCGGCGCCGCCACGGTTCGGGCGGCGCGACCAAGCCGTTCGTCTCGACGCCGATCCAGTGGCCCAGCAGCTTGAACCGCTCCAAAAGCCCGCCCAATCCCGCGTGAATCAACGGCTCGCCGCCGGTGATGATCAACGCCTTGCACGCGAACGTCGCCACCTGTTCAACCACCTCATCCTCTTCAAGCGTTGCAAAGCTGTCAAAGGCCGTGTCACACCAAGGGCAGGCCAGATTGCATCCACCCAGGCGCAAGAAGACGGCCGGCATCCCGGTGTTGTAGCCTTCACCTTGCAGGGACTCGAAGATCTCGACGACCCGTATCCGCCCCCCGTCCTGTTTCATGGCCGGCCACCTGCGTCGCGGCGGTACTCCGCGCACGATTCGGGGGTCTCGAACACCTTGACCGCCACCACGTTCACGCGCGTGGCAAGCGCGTCGTAGAAGTGCCGCGCCAGATTTTCCGCCGTGGAGCGGAACGGCAACCCCGCGCTCTTCATGCCGTGCTTGGCGATCACCGCCGCGATCTCACACTCGATTTCGCTGGTCTCGTTGTAGATGAAGGCGTGATCGAAGCGGTCCAGGATCACCTCGCGGATCACTTGCTTGATATCCTTGAAGTCGATCACCATGTCGCTCCCTTCCTCCGCTTCAGCCACTTCCACGATCACGCGGTAGGTGTGCCCGTGAAGATTGCGGCACTGGCCCTCATGGCGCGTCAGCACATGCGCCGCATCAAACTGACACTGCTTAGACACCGTTAGCATGGCCTCTCCTTGTCGGCTTTACGGTCCAGATACGCCTCATAGCCGCGACGGCGCAGCACGCAGCTCGGACAGCTCCCGCAGCCGGCCCCGATCACGCCGTTGTAACAGGTCAGCGTGTGCTCCGCCACATAGTCCAGCACGCCCAACCGGTCGGCCAACGCCCACGTCTCCTCCTTGGTCAACCCCATCAGCGGCGTGTGCACACGGAACGCATAGTCCATCGCAAGGTTCAGCGTGACCGTGCAGGACTTGATGAAAATGTCGCGGCAATCCGGATAGCCGCTGAAATCGGTCTCGCAGACGCCGATGACCAGATCGTGGATGCCGCGACTTTTGGCGTAGATCGCGGCGACCAGCAGAAAGAGCATGTTGCGTCCGTCCACCACGGTGTTCGGACACCGCGCGCCGTCCGATTGGCGGATCTCCGCTGTCGGATCCAGCAGCGCGTTGGTCGTGATCTGGCTGTACCACGCCAGATCGATCACCCGGTGCTCAGACACACCGAAATGCGCCGCCGCCGCCCGCGCCACCTCAACCTCGCGCGCGTGCCGCTGTCCGTATTGGAACGTGATGCACGAGACCGCCGGGGCGCCGCGTGCCTGCACGGCCTGCGCGAGGCAGGTGGTGCTGTCCTGTCCGCCCGACAGAATCACCAATGCCTTCTCGCCGTTCATCGCCCCCCCGTGCCGCGCATGCCCTGGTGCGAGCGGAACCGCTCCTCTGCCAGCGCGGCGTACGCGGTGCCGGGCCGGCCGTAGTTCACGTAGGGATCGATCGAGATGCCGCCGCGCGGTGAGAAGCGGCCCCACACCTCGATGTATTTGGGTGCCATCAGCGCACGTAGGTCTTTGAGGATCACGTTCACGCAATCCTCATGAAAGTCGCCATGGTTACGGAAGCTGAAGAGGTAGAGCTTGAGCGACTTGCTCTCCACCATGCGCACGTCCGGGATATACTGGATCGTCAGGGTCGCGAAATCCGGCTGTCCGGTGACCGGACAAAGCGACGTGAACTCGGGACAGGTAAAGGTCACCCAGTAGTCCGTGTCGGTATGCTTGTTGACAAACGTTTCCAGCAGGGCGGGGTCATATCGGTCGGCATAGACCGTCCCGTTGCTGCCCAGCCGGGTCACGCCCTGCAACTCTTGCTTCTCTCGGCTCATGCGCTCTCCTCCTGCCCGACAGACGGCGTCGCACGCCCTTCTGCCGGTTCCGTGCGGCCATTATCCTGATTCGTGTCGGCGATTTCAATGGCGTTTTCTGGACAGACCTGACGGCAGATATCGCAGCGCGTACAGAGCGAGGGATCGATCTCAGCACGTTCCAACGGCGTGAAGGCGATCGCCGCGACCGGACAGTTCTGCGCGCAGAGCGTGCAACCGATGCAGCGCGCCGTCACGCGGTACACGATCAGCGCTCGGCATTTGCGCGCCGGGCAGATGCCGAGCGCGTGCGCCTCGTACTCCGCGCGGAAATAGCGCAGCGTCGAGAGCACGGGATTCGGCGCGGTCCGTCCCAGTCCGCACAGGCTGCCGTCGCGCACCACGCGGGCGAGGCGTTCCAGCCGCTCGACATCGTCGGGCTGTCCGTGCCCCTCGCAGAGCCGTTCCAGAATCTCCAGCATGCGCCGCGTGCCGATGCGGCAGCCCGTACACTGGCCGCACGATTCGAGCTGCGTGAACGCCAGAAAATAGCGCGCGATATCCACCATGCAGTCCGTGTCGTCCAGCACCACCATGCCGCCCGATCCCATCATGCCGCCGGCCTGCGCCAACGCTTCGAAATCGACCGGCGTGCCGGCCTGCGCGGCCGGCAGGCAGCCGCCGGAAGGGCCGCCCACCTGCACCGCTTTGAGCGTGCGGCCCCCTCCGACACCCCCGCCGATGCGCGTCACGATCTCGCCCAGCGAGAGCCCCATCGGCACCTCGATCAGCCCGCCGCGCTCGACCTTGCCGGCCAGCGCGAAGGTCTTGGTGCCCGCGCTGCCGGCCGTGCCGACCGTGCGAAACGCCTCGGCACCATGCCTCACGATCCACGGCACCATCGCCAGCGTCTCGACATTGTTGACGAGGGTCGGGCACGCCCGAAAACCGCGTTCTGACGGATAAGGCGGACGCAGCCGCGGCACGCCGCGCCGTCCCTCCAAGCTCGCCAGCAACGCGGTTTCCTCGCCGCACACAAATGCGCCCGCCCCCTCGGCCACGCGCAACGCGAGGCTTCGCCCGTCGCGCAGCATGAGCCAGCCCCGCTGCTCCAACTCCTCGATCGCGGCACGGATCCGGCTCACCGCCAGCGGGTATTCGTGCCGGATATAGAGCACACCTTCAACGGCTCCGACGGCGTGCAGGGCGACCAGCATCCCCTCCAGCACGCGGAACGGATAGGATTCGAGCAGCATGCGGTCCATGAACGCGCCGGGGTCGCCCTCGTCGCCATTGCAGACCACATACGCGGTGTGCGCGTCGCTCGCCGCGCGGGCCTGTGCGACCGCCCGCCACTTACGCCCCGTGGGGAACCCACCGCCGCCGCGCCCGCGCAGTCCGGCAGCCTCGATCACATCAATCACCTGCGTCGGCGTCAGCTCGTCACGGCAACGTTCCAGAGCCGCGAAGCCGCCGCTCCGACGGTAGTCCTCATAATCCAGCGGCGGCCACTCGCCCGCGCCTTCGGTGGCGATCCGCTGCTGGCTCAGCCAGTAACAGGCGTCCGCTTGATCGCGTACGCTCAGCGGAAAGCGGACCGGCGGCTCATCGCCTTCGCCCGCAAAGGCCTGCTCCGCCCAGGCCCGTACCGTCGCCTGCACGCGCGCCGCAAGAAGCGTCGGCTTAACGTGCGCCAGCAGGACCGGCTCGACATCTTTGACGCGTACGCGCCCGTAGCGGAAGCGGTGCCCGTCTTCCAGCACCACTTCGAGCAGCGGCGCGTGAAACGATCCGCCCGTACAGCCAACCTCGCGCACCGCGACGGGCAGGCGGCGGTCGCGCACCACCCGCCGCACCTCGTGCAGCACGGCGGACGCGCCG
>MWEJ01000020.1 GCA_002071025.1 Verrucomicrobia bacterium ADurb.Bin070
TCGCGCGGATGCAGATAAGCATAGTTCATGGCGTCGTCCTTTCCCGTCCGATCCGGAGCGGCTGTGAAAACGCCGCCTGCTTATACCCGATTCCATCTTTTGACGCAAGCGCAATCTGATTGCTTTTGAACGTTTATGATTTATTCTGATTCTTTTTGATCGTTTCCGACAGTCCACACAGCACACCTCGTTACGCCTGGTGTCGGCGCCGGTACGCCAAGGGCGAACAGCCGATCTCGGCGGCGAAGGCATGGCTCAGATGCGCCTGATCATAGAAACCGCAGGTCTGCGCCACCTCGGCCAGCCTCATGCGCGATTCGCGCAACAGCCGTCCTGCCTGCTCCACCCGGATACGCAGCAGACAGCGCTGCGGGGTCTCGCCAAGCGCCCCGCGGAATAGGCGCTCCAATTGATTCACCGAAATCCCCACGCTCTGCGCCACCTGCGCCACCGTCAGCTTCTCGCCACAGCGCGCATAGAAAAGCGCCACAGCACGCGCCACGCGGCTCGCGCCCAGCGACACGGGCGCGCGCTCCGCCACCTCGCGCGAACAGCCGATGACACCGATCACGCGTCCCGCCGCATCACGCAGCGGCCACTTGCTCGTCACCACCAGGCGCGGCGACCCCTGGGCGCACGGCTCGGGCTCGATACGGTTCAACACGGGCTGCCCGTCTTTCATCACCCGCGCGTCGTCCGCACGGTAACGCTCGGCCCGACCGGGCGGAAAGAAATCGCGGTCGCTTTTACCGGCCGCGTCCTCCGCGCACCTGACCCCACAGTATTCGCAGCCGCGCGGGTTGACGTACACAAAACGGCCCTGACGGTCTTTCACGAACACCGACACGTCCGGCAGCGCGTCCAGCAACTGCGTCACACCGTGCTCCGGCTGCACGCGCCGCAAAAAACGGGCCATGACTGAAAACTGTTCCATGGTGAAAGCATACAAAAACACGGATGGTTTATACAAGACGAGGCTTCTTAAGACCGCTATGGTTGTAATGGGTTTACTTATAACACCGAAACACCTTCAAACGCCTTATGACCTCACTTGAACGCTATCTCGCTACTGTCCACGGCCGCGCCACGGACATGCTGCCGCGCGTGCCGATCCTCATGCAGTTTGCGGCCGAACACATCGGTTCGAACTACGCCGCCTTCGCCTCGGACTGGCGCGTGTTGGTGGAGGCCAACCTCCGCTGCCGCGAGCAGTTCGGCTTCGACCAGGTGAGCGCGATCTCTGACCCCTACCGCGAGACCCAAGGTTTCGGCGCCGAGATCCAGTACATCGAGGACCACGCGCCCTGCCTCGTGCGCCCGCCGCTCAGCGACATCCACGATCTCTCGCCCCTGCGCGACGCCCCGGACCCGTACATCTCCGAGCGCATGCTCGACCGCCTGCTCGCCGTGCGCGAATTCAAGCGTTTGCTCGGCGGCACCTGCTCGATCCTCGGCTGGGTTGAAGGTCCGGTCGCGGAGGCCGCAGACCTGCGCGGCGTGCAGGATTTCCTGCTGGACCTGATGGACGACGGGGCCGCAGCCTTCAACCTGATGGAACGCTGCACCGCAACGGCCATCCGCTTTGCCCGTGCCCAGCTCGCGGAAGGGGCGGACACAATCGGGATCGGCGATGCCATTGCCAGCCAGTTACCGCCGGAACTCTACCGCGAACGGGTTTGGCCGCTGGAGAAACGACTGGTCGAAGCGATCCAAGCCAGCGGCGGACTCGCCAAACTCCATATCTGCGGCAACATCACGCACCTGCTGCCGCATCTCGCCGAATTGAACGTGGACATTCTCGACATCGACCACATGGTTGACCCCGTCACCACGCGTCGGTGCATGGGACCGCATACTGCCATCGCGGGACGTATCGACCCGGTGGGCGACGTGCTGCACGGCACGCCCGAGCGCATCCGCGCCGCAGTCACGCAGAGCTATGCCGCGCTCGGCAACCCGCACATGGTCATGGCCGGCTGCGAAATCCCGTCCGGAACGCCCCCCGCGAACCTGGCCGCGCTCTGCGAGCCGCTGCCGTATGCGCCCTGACGCGGATGCTACTTCGACAGCTCCTGACGCAGCTTATCCAAGAAGCCGCCGACCCGCTCGATCGCCTGTTCGCCGACTGCGTTCTTCAGCAGGTTGCCCAGCATGTTCTGCAGCGCGCGCGTATCGAGACGCGGCTCATCCACAGTGCCTGTGACCGGAATCTTGATGGATGTGCCCTTGAGCACGCGGGACGCCGCCGAGCCGACCAGCCGTTCCGTCACCGGCACCTCGATCACATAGTTCACCGCGCCGTCAAAAGCTACCCAACCGCCGACAATCACCGGCTGCTGCTCGATCACCATGCGCACAGGATCTGCCTGAATCCGTCCATTACGTATCGCCACGTGAAGCGGCAGGCGCGCCACCTCGTACACGCGCGTCTTGACCTTGATCATGCCGAGCAGATCACGCAGCGACGGCCCCAGCTCGAGCTTCAGGTTTTCGAGCGTGACCTCCATGTCCGCCGCCACCCCGTGCTCCGGGGCCTTTCCCGGTTCGATGCGGCAGCTCCGCAGATCCAGCGTCACCGTTCCGCCGCGCACGCGGCTGCCCTGGAACAACGGATTCAGGTTCACCAGCAACGAGTCAACCATCTCCTGCGTCAGCGCCACACGCTCCAGCACCCGCGTGCGCGGCGGCACCGTCAGCGTGCCATCCCCACGCCCGCCGACCGCGAGCTCGGGCACCAGCCGCAGCCGGCCGCCGTTGAGCACCGGCTCATACCCGACGTGCAGCACGCCCTTGGACAAGCGGAACGCCGCATCCGCAGGGCCGGCGCGCAGCCCAAGCCCGGCGAGCGCCCCCACATGCGCGGCTGCATCAAGCTCGCCCTCTGACAGCACGGTCGACAGTCCGCCCGCCAGCGGCGAGGCAAACCGGAACGGCCGGAATTCACGCCCGGTCAACGTCATCTCATCGATGCCCTTGGCCGCCAGCAGCCGTGTCACCGCACCGGCGTCCAGCGCCGCCCGGCCCTGCGCCGTCACCAGGCAGCGCCCGGCCAACTCGCTCGCCGCCGCTTCCGACTCCATCGCAAACACGCTGCTCGCCACATCCAGCTTGGAAACCTTGACACCCGCCCCGCCTGCGGTGACGACCGCCTCCGCCGACACGCGCGCCGCCGGCTCGGCGAATACAACTTCGCCGTCGCGTTCCAGCGTAGCCCCGCCCTGCGCAGTCAACGCGAGTATCGTCCCGCGCGCGGCGCTGTCGCGCGTCACGCTGCCCTCAACCCGCACATCCGGCACGCGCCACACGCCGTCTTCGACGCGTGCGCTGAGCGCGAGCCCGGCGGCATTCAGGCGCGCCTTCACTTCGTCCCCCGCAGCTTCGGCCGTCGCATTGGCAGCCACACGGCCCTGCCACGCCGACAAGCGGCGCTGCACGGCAACCGGCAGAAAGCCGCCCAGCAGGCGGCGCGCGCTGGCCACGTCCATGTCGCTGGACAGGGTGAACCCGCGCACCTGCAAAGGACGACCCGCGCCAGCCGGCACCAGTCGCTGGCACGAGCCGGAAGCGCGTCCGCCCTCGAGCGCCAACTCGACCGTCGCATCGCGCAGCTCAGCCTGCGGCTCGTCGCCTTGCAGCGGCACGCGCCCGGTCAGTTTCAGCGTCCCCTGCGGCACCACCGTGCGCTGGCCCGGCCGCACCTCTGCCGCCACCTCGGACAGTTTCAGGAACGAGGCGAGCGCCACGCCTGCCCCTTCGCGCCGGCTGGAGGCGTCGAGGTAGATCGACCCCACCATCGGCGGACAGGCCTTGAAGATGCGCGTGGCGTCGCGGCCAAACCGCGTCAAATCAACCTGCGCTTTAAGGGTCGCCGCATCCAAGCGACCGCTGGCATACACATCGGCAAACGGGGCTTTGAGATGCAGGCGCTCCACCTCGGGCCACGCGCCGTACGGGAAGCGCGCCTTCACCTGCAGCGAGGGTTCTGGCTTGAACGTGATCGGCTGCGTCCCGGCCTTCATCGCAAGGCCGGCCGTCACGGCGTCCGCCTGCACCTGCAACGCCGTGTCACTGCCCTCAACCGACACATCGGCGCGCAGTTCGCCGCTGCTCATCGTAAAGGTCTTGGACAGTCCGAGTGCCGGCCCGAAATCTCGCGCCAGCGCCGCGAGTTGCACGGTGGCCTTGCCGCCCACCGCACCCGTCACCCTGCCTTTTTTCTCAGCCGCCTGCAGCGTGCCTTTCGCCTCGGCGCGCACCCATGGCGAGGCCAGGTTGAACTGGGTGATTGTAAACGTCCTGCCGTCAACTCCGATGTCCACCATCAGCGCCACGTCACCGGGCGGCGACGGCTTTTCGCCCTGCGCGCCGACCGAGAGCCGGCTGACAGCCAGGCCGCCCGAGATCGTTCCCTGCGCCTGACCGCGGATCGTGGCGGTCAGCGCGCCTTCCGCCGTGCCGCTGCGGATCCACGCATCGCCGGTCGCGTACTGGATAAGCGGTGCGAACGCCGTGAGATCCACGCCGACGGCTTTCAGCGTCATGCGCTCAGGCTGTTCCAGATCAACGCCCTTGCAGAGGTCGCGGATGCTCTGAACGCGCCCCTCCAGCGCCAGCAAGCCGCCGCCCACCTGCATGCGCGTCTGCACCAGGATCGGCTTGCGGTACGAGGTCAACGCCACGCGCCCTTCCACCTGCTCCGCCACGCAGCGACCCGCACCGCCGTTGTGGATCGTCGCCCGTCCGCCCGTCACATTCAGATTGACCGCGACATCGACGACCGGCAGGAAAAAGAAACCCTTTTTTTTCTTTACCGTTTTTGTACTCGGCTCCGCTTGCTTGGGAGGCGGCGCGAGGTCAAAATCAAGCACAGGCGCACCGAGCGTCACCTCGCCCAGATTGAGAACGCCGACGGGCAGTAGGCGCAGCAGCCCGCGATCGAACGCGACGCGCTCGGTTGTGACCGCGATGCCGTGCTGCGGGTCGCTGAACGAGCAAGCCTCCAGGACCGGCGCACGGAACCAGCCCAGGGACCAGCGCTCGAACGACACGCGCGCCGGCGCAACGGCCGCGTTGATTGAGGTCAGCGCCCAGCGGCGGCCGCCGTCCATTGACAGCAGCGTCGGGATCAGCGCCACGACGGCAGCCAGCGGCACCAGCAGAAACAGGAGCAGGCGGACACATCCCCGCAGGCAGCCCTTTCGCTCCTCCGCCGCCTCATCCAGTTCCTCATCGCGAATCGTGTCAAATTCCATGCATCCAACATATCACGCCCGCACTAAGGCGACAAGTGCGGGCGTACCGGCCCTGTCAATCGGTTGGTGGCCGGATTCGTAACGTGAGAGCCAAGCACCCCGCGCTGAACGCTGGACATTTATTCCAATGCCGCCGACACGGCTGCGGGCAACCGGTCCGTCCGCTGCGTGTGCGCCGCGATCTGGAGGCTCATCAGTGCCCAGAAACCGCCGATCAAGCCTGCCACATGCGATTGCAGTGACGCAGGCAGGCTGTAGATCACCAGCAGGCTGGGAATCCAGATCACCCAGTTCATCACTAGGTTCGGGATCACCAGACGCCGGTACCACCCCCGGCCCAGCAATGGCGCGATGGCAGACCAGCGGTAGCCACGATCTTTCCAAAGATGCGTGATCGCGATGTACGGCGACGCAAAAAAGGCGGTGTATCCGCATTGATCCGTAATGATCTTCAGCGTCAGGGTACGGACATCCGCTGCAGAGCCGTAAAGATACGTCTGGAATGCGTAGAACTGCGGCAGGATCAGTCCGGCGAACGACCAGACGCCCAAAGCGAAGAGCAGCGCCTTGCCCGGTTCCTTCGGCCGCAGCGAGGGCAGCGCCAGGCAAAACAGGTATGGAACGATACCGCAAAAAAAGAGGTAACTCGCAAACGATAATGGCACCCCGTACCGCATCTGCCAGACAGAGACCTCATCTAGCGCGCGCGTCACAGCGGGCAGCAGGTAATAAGACGCCAACAAAGCGAAAGCCACGCCTTGCAAGATGAGCCCCGGCAGCAGATTGGCGCGAGCGGCCTTCAGGCCGATGATCCACGGATTGGTTTCCATCCGCATAAGTATACGCGATCCGCTCCCGCGCGGTCAAAGCTCAGTCATAATGTCGACGGGGCCGCGCGTGATCAACCGGAAGGGAATCCAGGTTTCAGGCTCGACGGCCTCGCCGCGGCTCAAGCGCAAAGCAGCGTCGATCGCGCCGCGTCCCTGCGCGCGACCGTCCTGAAAGACAGTCGCGTCCAGCCGCCCCTGCTGAACGGCGTCCAGCGCGTCGCGGATCGCGTCGACCCCGACGATCACGATCTCACTCTTACGGCCGGCACGCTCGACCGCCAACAGCGCGCCCATCGCCATCTCGTCGTTTTGCGCAAAAACCGCACGGATCGATGACCCGTATGCCTGCAGCCAGTTTTCCATCAGGGCCACCGCCTTGGCGCGGTCCCACTCGGCGGATTGCACCGCCAAAAGCTTGAGGCCTGGGTGGCGCGCCAAGACCGCCCGTGCGCCCGCGCTACGCTTGAGCTGAGCCGCCTGCCCCAAGTACCCCTCCATGATCAGCAGGCCGCCGGCACCGTTCAGCCGTTGCGCGATATAGTCCATCGCCAGTTCGGCCGACTCCTCGTCGCGTGATCCCACGAACGCCGTCGGTTGCGCCGCCGTCTCGGAGTTGACGTTGACAAGCGGCACGCCTGCCGCGCGCGCCTTGAGCACCGCCGGCGAACTCGCCTCCACCTCGCACGGATTCAGCACGATCGCCTGCACGCCCTGCGCGATCAGGGTCTCGACCTGCTGCACCTGGCGTTCGGGCGAACGCTGCGCGTCGGTGACGATCAGCCGGACCCCCAGCTCATCGGCGCGCTCCTGCATCGCGGCGTGGAGCGTGACGATAAACTCGTTCGCCATATTCAGCAGCGACACGCCGATCACCGCCTGCCGTTCCTGCGTCCCCGTCTGCTGCGGCCGCCCGCAGCCGCACAACACCGCCAGTGCCAGCCACATCATCTTTTTCATCGCTTGCTCCCTGTCGCATGCCATATGCCAGTCCTTGCAGCCTCCAGAAATATCTTCGCCGCCGCCCATTTTTCAACAAGAACACTGTTTGAGTAGCGCCCAATGAGCGCACCCTTGTTTTCAGAGCGCTCCATTATTACTGGTCTGCGGACCGTATTCCAATCCGCGGACCGTATTCCAATTGCAAGGATTGCGGCACATCTATGTACCGGAGCGAATACAGCACGCCCCAGCGATACTGGACCTCGTACGGCCAAGAAACGTGTCCCGCGAAGTCGAAGTCGACTTTGCGATCATCCGTCTCTGCTTTACCGAGCGAGCAACGCACGCGCTTTCTCAAGCACATTCTCGACCGTAAAGCCGAATTGCTTGGCCAGTTCTTTGTAAGGCCCGGAAGCGCCGAAGGTGTCGAGCGTCACCATCTCGTACTTGGGCCCCGCGTAGCGTTCCCAGCCGAACGCACAACCGGCCTCAATCACCAGACGACGCTTGCAGTCGGGATCGATGATCCGTTCACGGTAGGTCTTGTTCTGCTTCTCGAACAGCTCCCACGACGGCATGCTTACGACGCGCACGTTCTTGCCTTCGATCTGCTTCGCCGCATCCAGCGCCAGTTCGACTTCCGACCCGGTCGCGATCATCGTCAAGTCGGGCGTCCCCTCTCCGCTTTGCCACAAGGTATATGCGCCCTTTTCGACGTTTGCTGCGGAAGGATGTTTCGTGCGGTCGATCACCTTCATGTTTTGGCGCGTCAGCAGCAGGGCGGTTGGACCTTTCTTGTTCTTCAGCGCGACAACCCACGCGGCGGCGGTCTCGGTCGGATCGGCCGGGCGGATCACCGTGACGTTCGGCATGCAACGCAACGCCGCAAGCTGTTCAACCGGCTCGTGGGTCGGCCCGTCTTCACCGACATAGAAGCTGTCGTGCGTATACACAAAGATCACGGGCAGGCCCATCAGCGCCGCGAGGCGCATCGCCGGACGACAGTAATCGCTGAACACGAAGAAGGTCCCGCCGAAGATGCGGAAACCGCCGTGCACCTGGATGCCGTTCATGATCGCGGCCATCGCCAGCTCGCGGATACCGAAATGGAAATTGCGTCCCGCGAAGTCGCCCGGCGCGACAGCTCCCAGATCCTTGAGCCAGGTCATGTTGCTGGGCGCCAGGTCGGCCGATCCGCCGACGAGCTGCGGCAGCACCTTGGCCAGCGCGTTGAGCACGACGCCGGACGCGCTGCGCGTCGCGACCGGCTTGGCAGGATCAAAGGCAGGCAGCGCGCTCTCGATGTCGGCGGGGATCAGGTCCTCCTGCATCGCCTTCCATGTCTCCGCCAGACCGGGATTGGCCTTGGCCCACTCCTTGAACACGCGCTTCCACTTGCCCTGCATGCGTTTGGTTTTCGAGGCACGCTCCTGAAACAGCGTCGTGACCTCCTGCGGCACATAGAAAGCCTTTTCGGGGTCGAACCCGAGCGCGGTCTTGGTCAGCTTGACCTCCTCCTCGCCGAGCGGCGCGCCATGCGCCTCGTGCGAATCCTGCTTGTTGGGGCTGCCCTTGCCGATATGGGTCTTGCAGATGATCAGCACCGGCTTGCCGGTCAGCTTGGTCGCTTTACGGATCGCGCGGTCGATCTGGTCGAAGTCATGCCCGTCGATCTCCAGCACATGCCAGTTGTAGGCCTGGAAGCGTTTTTTGGCATCGTCGCTGAGCGCGAGATCGGTGTGGCCCTCGATCGTGATGCCGTTGCTGTCGTAAAAGAGCACGAACTTGTCGAGTTTCAGGTGGCCGGCGAGCGAGCACGCCTCATGGCTGATGCCCTCCTCCAGATCGCCATCGCCGCAAAAAACCCATGTGCGGTGGTCCACCACCGGCTCGCTGCCGGCGACGTTGAAACGCGCCGCCGCCATGCGTTCAGCGATCGCCATGCCGATCGCCGTGGCAATCCCTTGGCCGAGTGGCCCAGTCGTTGTCTCGACACCGTCAGTGTGACCATATTCCGGATGTCCCGGCGTACGGCTGCCCACTTGTCGGAAACGCGCCAACTCCTCGAGGGGCAGGTCATAGCCGGCAAGGTGCAGCAAGCTGTAAAGCAGCATCGAGCCATGACCGCCGGAGAGTACGAAGCGATCGCGGTCCGGCCATTGGGCGTCAGCCGGGTTCTGCCTCAGGTATTTGAGCCACAGCACGGCCGCGATGTCGGCAAGCCCCATCGGCGCCCCCGGGTGGCCCGATTTGGCGGCTTGCACGCCGTCCATCGCGAGACAGCGGATTGTGTTGGCGGTCAGCGCCAGCATCTCGTTCGTCACTTTCATAAATCTCTGGACTCCTCTATCAAACGTCGTTCATACAGGGGAAAAGGATGATTTTGTCACAAAGGCATCGCTGTGTCAAAGACAAGCCCGCCTCCGCCAACAACCACGGGACCATGCGTGATTCAGGGCACAAGCGGTTGACCGAAGAGTTCGCCGGTGAACGAACCCAGCAAAGCGGTGAGCGCATCCAGATCAGCCTCGGCGGCGGATGCACCGACCTGATGCTTCATCATGACGCGCACCGTCTCTTTCAGGTTCGTCTGGCTGCCGTCATGCAGATAAGGCGCGGTCAACGCGATGTTTCGCAGCAACGGCACCTTGAAGCGTTTAGCGTCAGCCGGGTTTTTGCTGAAGGCAGCCAGCCCGGCATCGCCCTCTGTCAACGCGCGTCCGGCAAAATAATCGGCCTTCAGGTCTGCGTACTCAAACGAGAGCCCGCCCAAAGCCGGCCCCGCGTGGCAGGTGGCGCAACGGTGAGCGCCGAACAAGGCATAGCCGCGCTTCTCCTGCTCGGAGAGCGCCGCCGAGTCCCCGGCGAGGAACTTATCGAACCGCGCGTTCGGTGTGATCAGGCGCCGTTCAAATTCCGCGATCGCGTCGCACAGCGTCGCCTCGCAGAACCCTTGCGGATAGACAGTCGTGAACGCGGTCTTCAAGGCCGCATCCTGCTCGAACTTCGCGACGATCTCCGCCCAATCCTTACTGGCCATCTCAACCGGATTCAACGGCGGTCCGCCGGCCTGTGCGGCAAGATGTTCAGCACGACCGTCCCAGAACTGGCGCATGTTGAAGAGCGCATTAAAGACAGTCGGCGCATTCACGCCACCCTTCAGTCCCCCGACGCCGACGGAGAAGGGCAGGTTGTCGGTTCCCCCTTTGTCAAACGCATGACAGGAGGCGCACGACACGGTGTTGTCTGCTGAGAAGCGGGTGTCATGATAGAGGCGTTCCCCCAGCGCGGCCTTGGCTGCGTCATAAGGCAGAGCCTGCGGCACGGGATGCACGTCCGCAGCAGCCGCGTCTCCAAGGCCCCATCCGGACAACCAAGCCCCCCACACCTGACCCACCCACGCATTGAGGATCTGCCGCTCGCTGGCATTCAACGTGGTACCCCAGTGCGCCAACCGGTACTGGATGGGCGGCATCGTGCCGTCGGCGACGGTGCGCCGCAACTTGATCAGACGGCCCAGCGGGACCTCCTCTGCCTCTTTCTGCCCGACTGTCGCCGCATCGCCCAGATGGCCGACATCATAAAGGTCCCAATGCCGGATCCCTTCGCGGACATCCTTACGCACCAAGCTGCCGGGACCGGGCAGCATGGCGTAAAACGGCAACGGCTTGCGGCTGTCGTGGCAGGCCAGGCACTTGGCCTCGAGAATCTCGCACGCCGCCGCGCGCACAGCCACGCGCTCGGTTGGGACAGATCGGGAACGCTGGCGCATCGCCCACAAGGCCGCGTTGACGGCAATGGCGGCCGCAACGCACGCGACAGCCCCCATGAGAACCTTTTTGTTTATCATGCCTGTAGTATATACGAACAGCGTGATGCGCGCAAGGCGGCCCCGACCCGAAAGAGGCGTTTGGCGTTAGGATTTGGCCTAATTCTTACCGCCCCCCTGGGGCTCGATGTCCAATATCGCATTGTTCGGCGTCGTAGCACATCCGTCGTAAGAGATCATGTAGGGCACGGTCCGGTATTCGCTGACACGCCGCAGTTTGTCAAGCACCTCGGCGATCGAATCCACGGCCGAGTTACACGCTTCAATCTGCTCGCGTTCTTTGTCCGATGTCGCGCGCGTCCGCAACATCTGCAGATGGGCACTCAACACCGTGGTCGGCTGGCCGATGTGATGGCAAGCCGCCGCAACGCTCTGGATCATCACGCGGTGTCGCTCAGCCTCCAGCAACTCCTTCTGTTGAGCCTCCAACTCATTCTTCATGCGGCGGGTGACCCTGAGCTGGTGCTCCAGATGGAGCACTTTGCGCCGCAACTCCTCAAGGACGGTGTTGAGATATCCCTCGATGGCCTTGAGGTCGTCCTCGGAATTCAGCAGCGAGATCGCTTCGGGCAATTCGCCTTCCGCAATTTCTTTGAGATAGTGGCGCAGTTTGACGATATTTTCCGGATACTTGTACAGGATCGCGTAGCCGCACACCGCCAGCACCACCGTCATGACGATGACCACGATCTTGGAGATCTGTGCATAGTGGTCGCCGGGCAAATAGGTCGACACCGTCACATAGCCGATCAAAAGCATCGGCAGCACGGACATCAAAACCGCCGCCACCATGGTTTGATAACGAGCCCCCCGGGATGCCAAAGACATTTTTTGTTTGATGCGCGTCATTGAACCGACCCCCATCCCCGCCTCTCTTGCCTACGTCACACTTATCGCGCTGTTACAATAGCAAAAACCGCCGCCGAAACAACTCCGGACAGCGGCATCATAAAAAAACAGCCGTCAAGAAAACGATGTTCCCTTGCGCAGGTGCGCAGACAACCCGTCCGCTGCATCGTCTCCGGCTCAGTCGTGTTCCAACCAGACCAGTGCGCTGATCCTTCCCTTTCGCCGATACAACGCCTTGAAGATCGGGAAACACCCATACAGTCTCGCCGGTTCCGCGTCGAATCCCGCCGCGCGCAACGACTCGCCCGAGAAAACCAGCAGGGAGGCGGAACCGCTGAACCGTTCGCCGTCGAGCAGCCGTCCGATGTACGTCACCTTCCCCTTGGCCCCCACCTTGCCGGTCACCGCCCCGTAAACTTCCGGCCTTGTCTGCACATCGCGCGGGTCGAACGCAAGCACGCCGACGGGGATGTCCACCGTATACGCGCCGGCAAAGTCCGCCGCTTGGCCAGCCGCCACCGTGCGGGCCAGCAGTCCCAACGTACCAGCGCGCCCGTGTAGGATGCCGTCCGGCTCCAGCGTCACCGGCCACGTCCGGCCGCCGCTCCCGGTCAGCACCGCCAGAAAGGCGCCGTCATCCAGAACGGAGACCCACGTGCCGCGCCAGGACTCCTTGGCCGCCGCCGTCTCGATCTTCGCCGTGATCTTCCCGGTTGAACTGACCTTGATCTCAACAACCCCGGCCAGAGCATCAAGATGAAGGTCTGCGGCCGCCACCCCGTCAGACGTCTGAAACACCACGCCCCGAAACGTCTTGCCGCGCACATACCCCGGCACCTTCTGCACGTTCAGCGTGAAGACCAGCGATGCTTCGCCGGCGTCGTTCGCCGCGCGGACCGTCACCGCATACGCCCCTTCACGACGGCTCTTCCCGCTGATCCTCCCGGTCGTTGCATCGATCGAAAAACCTGACGGCAGGCCGCTCGCGGAATAGGCAACCGGCGACGCGGACTGAACCGTCATCGCGATCTCGGCGGAGGTGTTGACCAACACGGCACGCGTAGCGCCCGACGCAGGCGATGGCGGCATGAAGACGGGGGGCCGGCCGTCTTCGGCCTCGAGCACCGTCACGGTCTGAACGACGACCCCCTCGGCGGCATCACCCGAACGCCGCTCAAGGGTCACCGAAAACGTGCGCGCGACCGGTTCGCGCCAGCGGCCGTCATTGTAAAGCGGAATGGAGAACGTTTTGCTGGCACTATCGCCGTCAGACCACCTCAACGTGCCTGACAGGCCTTTGAAATCCTGGCCGGCGCTGGCTGAGCCATCCACCGTGGCGTACCGGAACCGCTGGCCGCCGGCCGCGCCTCCGGTACGGGTCACTGTGACCATGACCGTCCCGTCATCTTCGGACACGGTCTGCGCCGCCACACTGAATTCCACCGTTCCCGGCGCAACCGGGCCGTCATCGCCGCCCGCGTCGCCAAGCGCCCCGCGCACCACCGTGTAAAAGCCGGGCGAGGCCCCGTTCACGCCGTGCGCCACAAACTGCCGCACGATCCGCCCTGCCGGGTCATGCACCGCAACAGTCGGAAAACTCAACGACCCGCTGGCACTGCGGTAACCGGCCGTGAGAGTCTGCCACTGGGCCGATGAGAGTTTGCTGCGGTCCAGCATCACGAGAAACATCGGGTTCTGAACGAGGAAAGAGCGCCAAGCCGCCGTCTGCAACACATTTTTATCCCAAGCCTTGGAGTAGCCGCAGGTGACAAAATCGACACACGCGACCAACAACGGTTTGTTCTGCAGCCTGGCCTGTTTTTTTGCCGCCGCCAGTTGCATGGTCCACGCATTCGGCGCGACGGCGTTCGGATCGGTCCCGACCGCAGGCCCCGCCAAAACCGGCATCGTGATTGACAACACCATTCCCAGCATGCCCAACCGAGTCACCATCTCGCCTCCTGTTCGAGACGCGCCGATCCGTTTACTGCGCCCCGTTGAATGTATAGCATTTCACTTTACTAACGCGCCGTCAAGCAGCTACCTTCGTTCAATCACCTTTTTCCGGTCCACGCCCAACCGGTTGCGTTTGGTTGTAGACGGGCAGATAGACATGCACCCCAACCCGTCAAAGACAAAACGGCGTAATCGGTTGGCGTAATCGGTTGGTGGCCGGGGTTCGCGAAGGTTCTGTGTTCCGGGTGAAAAGGGAAGCAGGCGAGTCGGGCGCGCGGGCGTCCTCGCCTGCAACAACGTTTCGTGTAAAAGGCTGGGCGCGTATTCATTGAGCGCCAGACCGCGCATCTGAATCGCACGCGACCTTTCTCGGTGCGGGCGGGGACGCCCGCGCTCCCGACTACGCTTCGCGCAAAACACGCACTGAACGCGCATCCCCCGGCCACCAACCGATTACCTGCAATTGCGGTTCACGCCGCCTGAAGGGTTTGCTAAGCTGGCGCCGTTCGGGGTTGTATCATCCTGTCAATCCCATTCAAGGAGCTTTTGCCATGCACGACCACCGTCATCATCCACGCGTGTTATCGTTCATCGTCTGCCTCGCGGCCTCTCTCTGCGCCGCAGCCGCGCCTGATCGACTCGCTATCAGCCCCAACGGGCGCTATCTCATCGATGGTGGCGGACATCCTTTCTTTTATCTCGCCGACACCGCTTGGGAACTTTTTCACCGGCTGAATGAAGTCGAGGCCGACCACTACCTCACGCGGCGTGCCGAGCAGGGCTTCACCGTGATCCAGTGCGTGCTGCTGGCCGAGTTCGACGGGCTGCGCACGCCCAACGCCAACGGTGATCTTCCCTTCATCAACGGCGACCCCTCGCGTCCCAACGAAGCCTATTTCCGCCACGCCGACCGGCTGATCGACCGCATGCGCGACCTTGGTCTGACGGCCGGCCTGCTACCCACCTGGGGGGACAAATGGAACAAGAAATGGGGCGACGGTCCCGAAGTCTTCACCCCGTCCACCGCACGCGCGTACGGCGAATTTCTTGGGCACCGCTATCGATCGCGTCCGGTGATCTGGATTCTGGGCGGCGACCGGCCCGTAGAAAATGACTCCCACCGCGCCATCCTCACCGCGATGGCTGAAGGCTTGCGCACCGGCGATGGCGGAACACACCTCATGACGTTTCACCCGTGCGGCCAGCAGCAGTCGTCGCACTACTTCCACGACGCGACATGGCTGGCTTTCAACATGTCGCAAACCGGCCATGCCCGCAACGCCAAAAATTTCGAGTTCATCGCGCGCGACTATGCGCGGGCCCCTGTCAAACCCTGCCTGGACGGCGAACCGGGATACGAAGACCACCCCAACGGATTCAAGGCCGAAAACGGCTGGCTCGGGCCGCACGACGCGCGTCGCAGCGCCTACTGGGCCGTGTTCTCGGGCGCGTGCGGCCACACTTACGGCTGCCACGCGGTCTGGCAAATGTGGCAGCCCGGACGCACGCCCAAGAACGCTCCGCTCACCTCGTGGCGCGAGGCACTCGACCTTCCCGGCGCCAATCAGATGCGCCACCTGCGCACGCTCATCGAATCCAAACCCTATCTGACGCGCATTCCCGACCAAGCTCTGCTGACTCGCGGCCCCAAAGAGCCATGGCAGCACATCGCGGTCACCAGCGACCGTACGCCTGGGGCGAAAAACGCCACCTGCCTGATGGCCTATTTTCCGCACCACGCCGAAGCCGCGTTCGACACGTCGGTCCTGGATGCGCCCCGTCTGCGCGTGGCCTGGTTCGACCCGCGCACCGGCGCGACGCACGACACCGGCATCCGGCCCAACACCGGCACGCTGTCGCTCGCGCCGCCGTCCCATCTGCATCCGATCGACTGGGTGCTCGTGCTCACGGCCGAACCGTGAACCCGCGCGCGAGAGGCGTGCCGATCACTCGATGTTCTGGACCTGTTCGCGCACGGCCTCAAGCCCGGCTTTGAAATCGATCACACGGCGCGAAATCGCCGCATCATTGGCCTTTGAGCCGGTCGTATTGATCTCCCGGAACAACTCTTGGCAGAGAAAGTCCAGCGTACGTCCGCACGCCCCGCCGGCGTCGAAAACCTTGGTCACCTGCGCGAAATGGCTGGCGAGCCTCGTCAGTTCTTCGCTCACGTCGCACCGATCGGCAAACACTGCCACCTCGCGCGCGACCAGGGCGGGGTCCGCCAGTTGGACGGCACCAAGCAGATCGGACAGCCGCCGTTCCAGCACCGCTTTGTAGGCGGCCGGCACCGCCGGCGCTAACGCCGCGATCTCGCGGCTCAGTGCTTCGAGTGCGGCAAAGCGGGCACGCAGATCCCGCTCCAACGCGCCGCCCTCGCGCAGCCGCATCGCATCCAGCTTCTCGAGGGCGGCCTGCACGGCCCGCTCCATCAGCGGCCAAACATCAAGCGGATCATCCGGCAGCACGCACGGGCGCAGCAGATCCGGCAGCCGTAGCAATGAGGAGGCCGTCAGATCATCGGCGAGCCCCAGCGCTTGCGCCGCAGCGCGCACGGCGCCGAGTTGCGTCGTGAGGCGCGCAAGATCCAGCGCGTCGGCTGCGCCGGCTTGTCCGGACGCCGTCACGGTCACCACACCCTTCACATACCCGCGGGCCACGCGCAGGTGCACCAGCGCCTGAACCTTCGAATCAAGGCTGGTCAGTTCCCGCGGCAACGAGACCGAACAGTCGAACTGTTTGCGGTTAACCGTGCTCAACTCCACCACCACCTTCACGGCACCGTCGACGGCCTCACCCCGCCCGAACCCCGTCATGCTCTTCACGGCCATGCTCTCACACGTTCCTCTCTTGTCATCCCAAACCCCTAAACGCCTAACTTCCCCTGCACCGCCCAGCAGATCAGCGTGCCGGCGATCGCGCCCAGATACGCCGGGTAGACCACGCACAGCACCGGCAGCCGCAGCATCCCGACATCACGCCGAGCGACCACGTGGAAAACCAACGGCACACCGACCGCCGCCGCGATCACGCAGAGATCCACGCGCGTCTTGGGATACTCATCCCACAGGTTCGTAAGCAACACCCAGAGCAGAGCTGCGGCCACCGCTGCGAATCCGCAGAACCACCGCCCGCCCATTCGCCCGCGCAACGGCGTCAGAAGCTGCTGCAGCCCGAACACCCAAGTGCCTAGCACAAAACCGCCCCAGAAGGTCCAATGGCTCAACGCGTCGTCCAAATAACGGACCGACGCGAAAAGCTCGGGCAGCTTCGCCTGGCTGCCCCGGTAAAAGCTCTCCATGCGGTTGGCCGGATCATGCATGCCCATGCCGCAGGCGATGAAGTAGACCGTCAAGACCATCAGCACCTCGACCGCACGACTCGGCCGCCCCTGCGCCACCGCCCGCACCAGCAGCCAGAACAGGACCCCGACCGCCGGCGCGAAGACAAACATGGAAAGCGCCTCGCGGATGCGCAGGATATCGCCGAACGGCCGCATCTGCCAGGCCGGCGGACACATCCTGCTGGCCCCGGCCAGCAGGCAGACCGCACCGAACAGCGCGAATAGCCCCAGCAACCGAGTCAATGTTTCATGATCTGTACGTTCACAAACCGTCACGTGCGCTCCTATTCCTTCGTAGGGTCCCGGCTTGTAAAAGAGACGACACGCGATGCGGTCATGCGTGTGACATTCAGCCGATAGGCACCGGCTCGCGCCGTCAAGGCCGCCAGTTCTTCCGACGACCGCAGCGGCGTGCCGTTAATGTGAGTCACCAGTTCGTAAGGCCGCAGCCCGGCCGTCACCGCCGCGCCGCCGGGCTCGACTGCACACACCACCAACCCCGGCGCATCAGGTCCGAGCCCCAGATAGTCGCGCACATCCTGAGTGAGCGCGCACAGCGTCACCCCGGCTCCCTTCCACACTTGGGCCGGAGCATTCACGTAAGAGAGCGGGGCCTCGGCAATGGCCAGAACGTTTGAACGCCGCGATCCGTCCGGCAACAGGAAGCGCGCAGTGACCGTGCTGCCGACACCGAGCGCGCCGAGTGCCGCGTTGAACGGTGTCACCGCCGGCGGCCAGGGTGTCGGCAGCCGGCTGAAATACTGCGGCGGAATTTCGTCGAGCTGATCCCAAGGGAAACGCTCCTCGCCGCCGCTGTCGTTCTCTTCCAGCCAGACGGACAACGGACAAACGCTGCCTTCCGGCGTGAGGGTATGCAGCACCCAACCGGATTGTATTCCGGCCACAGCCGCCGGAGAGCCTTTCGCAACCGACGCGACGATGGCCCCGAAACGTCCGCCGTCCGTCGCGCCGAGCATCGAGCGGGCTTCAGCCAACTCGCGCGTCAGCGGCTGTAAATCCATCCCGAGCCAGCCCGACACATCCTCCTTGTCGGACGGCAGCGGCTTGAGCGCAGGATTCACCTCCGAGGCAGGCGCATGGGCGAATGCGGCCAACATCGCCGCAGGAATCAGCAACGTCTCGCAATCATCCGAGTCATACCCGCCGCCGCCGATCGCATTCGCCGGACGGATCACAGGCGCGGGCGCATACAGCGGCGCAGCCGCCGGATCGCCGAGCGGAAAAATAAACACGCCGGATTCTGATGCGCGATCATGGCTGACGAGCGATGCCCCGATCGCTTCTTGCACCGGATAGTCCCGCCAAGCCGGCGTCGGTGCCGTCAGAAACACCGGCAGCGCGTGGATATCCAAGCGGCCGCGGCCCTCCGGCGCAACGACCACGGCAACCGCCGCACGCCTGGCGGCGGCACCCGGCACGATCGCCGGCAGGGGCGACGCCTGCGCCGCCGGCAGATCCGCCGCGAACAGCTCGACCTGACGGTAGGCATGCGCGAACGTCGCGCACACCGCATTGGAGGGCGACAGGTACGCGGTAATGGTTTCAAGGCGGGCCAGACAACTCGGCGGCGCGTACACCAGCAACCGCGAAGACGTCGCACGGAAGGCAAAGGTATGCCGGACTGTCGCGTCGTTGTCTGCTTCATCCGAAGCGCGGAACCGGTAGCGGACATACCTGCTGAAGTCGTCATCGCCGGCACGTGCCTTTTTGGGCGACCGGAAGGCCAACGTGACCGGCACGATGAACCGCGCGGCCGCGGCCACTGCGGGGGCCGCGAGATCCGCGTCCGGCGCGACCGAAACCGCACCCTGCGGAACAAACGGCTCACCCGAACCGTCAAAAGAAAAACCGACCGGGCGCAGACGCGCGTCAAGCAACAGTGCCGGTGATGCAACAACCGCCCCCGGCACGAGGCGCGCGGGTGCGCCCGACGGCGGCTCAGCCCTTGCAGGCGCGAGCAGACGATTGCGAATCATCGCCTGCGGATTCGCGGAGGCCGCATAGGCCGGCTTGCCGGCGGCCATCTTGAGCGGTGCATGGGGCGCACCCGCCACTCTGAGCAGCATCGCCTTACGGTCCGGAAAACGTCGTTCAATCGTCGCAGGACGGTCGCCCACCGTCACGCCCGCGATTTGCGCCGCCGGAAGGAAGAAATCTTCCGTCACCACCCATTCCGGGGCCACAAAATACCCCGGCGCGAAATGCGAGCGCTGCGTCTTGGCGTACATGTCCAACGAATCGCCATGATAGCCGCCGCAGTTCGGACAGCGCTCGCCACTGATCTGGAGATTCGGCTCGCCCGGCTCACCCGCCCGCAACCGGTACGCGACCAGCACGGTCGCGGCATCACAGGCAGCCGGAAGCCCGCCGCGTCCCGCTCGGCTGCTGGCGCAACCGACAACCAGCCCCAGTGTTACGGCCATCGACACCCGCAGCACACGCCCCACGCCGGTGCCGTATCCCTCGTGTACCTTTTTCAGGGAACACTCTGTATCTTTCATGTGCGGACTCCATTTAGTGGTTGTAGATGCCATTCGGCCTCATCTTCCTGCGACCCCTCAATAAACCCGTTCAAAATCACGCGAAAAATCCAAGCTGAGCTCCCGCGGACGACCGTTGCGCAGAATGCGGACCGACACCCGCGGTTCGGCGCCATCGGACGTGACGCGGCGGTGAACATCGTCCAGCGCGTCCAGCGAGGTAATCTCGTGGCCCGCGATCGACAGGATGATGTCGTGCCGCTGCATGCCCGCACGCTCGGCATTGCCCGGACTGGTCACGCCGAACACATACACGCCGGATTTGCGACGCAAGAAAAGGACCGGCGTTTCAAACTGATTGATTGACTTGGCGGAAAAATTCCATCGCTTGAAGGCACGTTCCTCGCCCTCGACGCGGCCTTTCGCACGCGGCGACAGGGTAAGCGCGAGCTTTTCGCCGCCGCGGACAATCTCAAGGGCGATCGCTTCCGATTCCGGCAAGAGCGCAATGCGCCGGCGCAGGTCGGGCAGCGCTTCTTCGGTCAAGCCGTTCGCAGGCACACCGTTGATCCGTATGATGCGGTCCTGCGGCATCACACCGGCGCGGCGCGCCGGCGAATCCGGCGCCGTGCCCGCAACGATCACGCCGTTGGAAGCGGCGAAATAGATGTTATGCTCGAAATCGCGCAAGGGCTGCAAGTCCAGCCCACACCACGACCAGTTGACCTTGCCGTCGCGGCGCAACAGGTCGATCACGACCCGCGCCTCATCAGCCGGAATGGCAAAACCGAAATTCGCCCCGGGCAACATGGTCCCCAAAGCGTTGATCCCGATGACCTGACCGCGCAGATTAACCAGCGGACCGCCCGAATTTCCAGGGCCGATGGCCGTGTCGGTCTGGATCCAGTGCGTGTATTCCGAGTGGCCGCCCAGATAGCGGCGCGCACACGAGATCGCGCCGACCGTCACAGAGCGGTTCAAGCCCCACGGCGCCCCCATGGCGATCACGAAATCACCTTCCGCAAGGTCGTCCGACGTGCCGAACGCCGCGCAGGGCACCTGCTCGCCCGCCGGCAGCCGCAGCCGGCAGAGCGCAAGATCCGACGATTTATCCGAACCCAGCAGCTCCGCATCGAAATGGCGTCCGTCCGTCAGAAGACAACGGATGGAGGCGGCCTTGTCCACCACGTGCCAATTCGTCACGAACTCGCCGTTGGTGTCGATCAGAAACGCCGAGCCGGAGACCGACTCGGTCAGCCGGCGGCCATCGCTGGTATCGACGCGCTCGCATTTCACATACAGGACGGCGGCCTGAACCTTCTCACGAGCCGCCGCGATCGCGGCCGTGACATCGACTCCCGATCCGGGCATCACGGCGTGCGCAATACCGACCCAGAACCATCCCGCCCACACCATCATTCGTCTCATCTGCATCTCACAATCCCAACGGAACCGAGCCCTTGAGCGCCGCGCCCTGTTCCACATTCAGCACCGCACGGATCTGTTCGCCCCGCTCGTCATGCCGGCCCTCATACGGAATCTGCCAAACCGTCCGGCCGCCCGGCGCGAGATCAACCGGCATCTCGACCGTCTCGAGCCTGACGTTCTTCGGCGCGGACAGCGTCACGCGGCCTTTCAAGCCGTGCGCGAGCGGCGCGACCACAACCACGCGGCAAACGCCGCGCTCTTTCTGCTCGTTCACCGACACATTCAGATTGGGCGCGAGCGCCTCCGGCACATAGGAGAGTGTCGGCACCTGCGCATAGCCCATGGCGTTCATCATCGTGCGCATGCGGTAGGCGGAGTCCTGCATCAGGCACACGCGACGGTCCATCGCCGGAATCGGCGTGGTGTAGATGCGCAGCTCGCCACCGATGCTCGTCAACACCTCTTCGCGCCAGTCCCCCACCACATCGGCGACCAGCACCACGCTGCCTTCAATACGCTCACTCACCACGCCGCCGTCATAATCAAGGGCGCGCCCGCGTATCAGCTCGCGCTGCAGGTCGGCGTCCCACCACGCGCTCGGCACGCCGAAACTGAAATCCACCGCCTTGCCCGATTTCAGCACGCGGCCGTCCGCTGAAAACAGCCACCGGTTCTCCGTCAGCTTGTGCCCGTCGGCATCCGCGCCATAGATTTCCAATCCGGGCTGCGTCGGATCCAGATCGCTGCACATGCCGCAACTGTGCACATGCCGCGTGGGCTCCTGCAACTGCCAAATGACGGTGCCCGTCGCTGGGTCCAGAAGATGGATGCCGCCCTCCTTGCTCTGCCGCGTTTCAATGATGTACGCCAGCTCCATGCCGGGGCGCGCGGGATCGATGTCGCCGTAATAGTGCGCGTCGGGATGCCCCTTGCCGGTACACCAGAGCGGCGCACCGTCGTCGTCCAGCGTCACCGAGCCCAGAATCACCTCATCCCGTCCGTCGCCGTCCACGTCCGCGCAAAGGCAGTTGTGCGCACCCTGCCCCTGATAACGGCCGGACAGCTCTTCGTTCGAATAGGACCAGAGCCGGTGCAGCGCACCGTCTTTGAACTGCCAGGCGTCGGCCAGCATCAGATTGTAGGTGCCGCGCAGCGCAAGCAGGCAGGGCGTCCGTCCATCCAGATAGGCCACGGCGATCTGGTTGCGCGAGGCGTAATTGTAGTGTCCGAAGGCTTCGCGCGGCGGCCATGCCGCGCGGGCGCGCTCCCGACCGGTGACCCCGTCGAACACCGCCAGCCACTCCGGCCCCCGCTCGACTTTGCCTTCGGCGTCGCGCATGTCCTCGTCCGGGCCGATCTTGGCAACCACTTCGGCGCGTCCGTCGCCGTCCAGATCGCATACGATCATGGGCGAGTACCACATGCCGCGCTCGATGTTCCACCCCAAATCCTTGATCCACAGCAGTGCGCCGTCGTGCCGCCGCGCCTCGAGCTTGAAGGTCTCCGGCGACTTGTACCAGTATTTGTGCCACGGATCGACATTGCCGCCGGGCTGCTTGATCACGTAATCGAACCGGCCGTCGCCGTCCAGGTCGCCCACGCCGACTTTCTGCGCGGTCACGTTCGTCGCGGCCAGCGGGATGCGCAGATACGGCGTCCTGCGCCCTTCCAGCGCGAGCGGGCGCACCGTCTGCGAAGCGCCCGCGAAGCCGGCTGCCGGCTCGACCGCGTAACTCACTGCGGCATCAAACCGGTTCGTATCCAAAAAATCGGTGGTCTGCGCGAGCGGCGCGGCATTGAGTTTGACACGGCCACCGTCCTTCAGACGGAAAACGTCAAACGCGATCTTGGGATCATCCTCGCGCAACAGGCGCCAGCTCAGGTAGACGCCCTGCGCCACTTCGACCGCCAGCGTGCCGCGGCCCATCGGCTCGACCGGACGCGTCTTGGCCCAACCGTCAACCTTGGGCCCCCGGACCATGGGCGGCTCCGTTTCCGGCACGACCTGCACGTCATCCACCCAACACTCGGTGCGCCCGCCGCCCACGATGCGCACGTAGACCGTATCGACCGTGTCGGGCACCGTAAACCACGCCTTGCAGCGCTGCCATCCGGCGCGGCGCGGCTCGGATGTGCGTCCGATCGACCAACTGACCAGCTCTTTCCCCTTGTTGCCCACCACCTGAATGGAGCCGGCACGCGCGTCACCGGCACGCTTCATCCAGCAGGTGATCGCATATGACGCGCCGGGCTTGACCGGTGTGCGGCGGCTGTTGGTGGCGTTCCAATCCTTCTCACCCGTGTGGACAATCTTGAGCGCACGCGCGCCATCGTGCCGATCGTCCGACACGTCCATGCGGCCGGCCCCGCGCTCGCGCGTCCACCAGCTCCACTCCGCCGGTTGTCCCTTGTCGTCCAGCGTCTCGAACCCGGGGTTCGCGACCAGCTCCGCCGTCCACGCGTGCAGACCCGTCAGAACCGCGCACACCCCCACCGCACCGAGCATCTTCATAGGAATCCCCCGCTTTGAACCGCGCACTCCCGCACGTTGAACTATCAGTCATCAGCATAGGAGAAGCATATCCCATGCCTCCCTGGGTGACAAGGATGAACCCTCTTCAAACGCACAGGCGCGGGGCGCGCGGATAGGGAATCACGTCGCGGATGTTGTGCATGCCGGTGCAAAACTGAACAAGCCGCTCGAAGCCCAGCCCGAACCCGGCGTGAGGGACGCTGCCGTAGCGCCGCAGATCGAGATACGCCGCATACTCTTCCGGTTTCAGACCGCTGGCGCGCAGCGTCGCCTCCAGCACATGCAGCCGCTCCTCGCGCTGGCTGCCGCCGATGATCTCGCCGACTTCCGGCAGCAGCACGTCCATGGCCGCGACCGTGCGGCCGTCGTCATTGCGCCGCATGTAGAACGCTTTGATTTCAGCCGGATAGTCGGTCACCACCACCGGACCTTTAAAGACCTCCTCAGCCAGAAAACGCTCGTGCTCGGCCTGCATGTCCATGCCCCAGCACGGCGCGAACTCAAAGGTCCGGCCCGACGTTTCAAGCAGGCGGACCGCTTCGGTGTAGGTCACGCGGCCGAACGGCGCGTCGGCCAGGCGCTCTAGGCGCGCCAGTACGCCGGGCAGCACGCGCCGGTCAAAGAAGTGCAGATCGTCCGCGCCGTCGCGCAGCACGGCCTGAAAGAGATCGCGCAGAAACGCCTCGGCCAGTTCGGCATCATCGTCC
>MWEJ01000021.1 GCA_002071025.1 Verrucomicrobia bacterium ADurb.Bin070
GCCCAGCGCTTCGACATCCGCCACGCTGGGAAACAGGATGATCGACTCCGGCCCCTGCAGGATCGCCCGCCGGTCGTGCAGCCACCTCGCCACCGCCGCCGGATCGGCTCCGGCATTCAGCAGAAACGCGCGCAGAGGCTCCAGCGTCGCGCCCGGGAAGCACCAACTCGGCTGCGAATGCGGTAGGAGCGTGTCCGCCACAATCCAGTCCGGCGCCTCGATATGGATGTAATGCCACGAGACGCGCCCCCATTCGCCGGTCGCGCAGGCATAGACGCGCGCATTCGGCGACCGCTGGGCAGCCCCGTCGGCGGCGGCCCGCCGCGCATAGAAGGCAAAGGCACCCACCACGCCGGCCGCTATCAACAGATGTAGCGCCACGAAAGCTGCATGCCAGACACGCCGGCACGCCGCCCGACCCCGCACTTCGGACATATCGTTCATCCTTTCAACCCGCCGGCCACGCCGGCCGTTACGGATAGTTCTGCCCTGTCGGCCGGATCATGATCTCGCTGACATGGACGTGCGGCGGCTGCGCCAGCAGCCACGCCACGCCATTGGCGATGTCCTGCGGCTCCAGCACTCTGCCGTAGGTTTCCACCGTCTTGCCGAAATTCTCGCGGGTGTACCCCGCCACCTGCTGAAACCCGCTCTCCACAATGCCGGGCAGAACGGTCGAGACACGCACTCCGGCGGCGCATACCTCGCGCCGCAACGCCTCGGCCAGCGCCGAGACCGCGAACTTGCTCGACCCGTAAAAACCGCTGAACGGCGAAATGTTGCGCCCCACGACAGAGCTGACCACCACGATGTCACCGCACCCGCGCCCGGACAGGTAGCGGCCGGCCTGCCGCAGCAGATGCGCCGTTCCCAGAACATTCGTCTGATAAAGGTCCTGCCACTGAGACGCGTCGCTCGTAGTGATGCCGCCCGCCAACCCGCGCCCGGCGTTGGCCACCACGATGTCGTACGCGCAGCCGCCGTCGTGCCAAGCCAGCACCGCGTCCAGCAACGCGTCGAGCGCGCCGGACTGACCGGCATCGCCGGCGACCGCCAGGGCCCGTCCCCCGGCAGCCTGAATCTCCGCGGCGACCGCCTGCAACGCCGCGTCGCGCCGCGCATGCAGCGCGACGGCCGCGCCCTGACGGGCCAGTGTCCGCGCAACCGCCCGCCCGATGCCGGAACTGGCCCCGGTGACAATCGCTGTTTTGCCTTCAAAGGGATGCATGCTGCGCGCCTCCTCTCGCGGCGCTGCGGCGCCGGGTGCCGTTTGAACGAGCGGTAAGATAGCAATCCGCCCTTCCCGGCGACAAGCCCAAACAGCCGATGACGCTCACCCTCCGCCCAGCACGGCGGCCAGCCAGAGCGGGATCGTAATGAGACAGAGCACGTGCGTCGCCAGAATCGCCGCGGCGGAAAACTCGGCATCGCCGTTGAACGCTTCGGCCAACGTCACGCTGGCCATCGCCGCCGGCTGCACCGCGATCAGGATCAGCACCCGCCGCACGTCGACCGGCATCGGCACCGCCAACAGCCCGGCGACACACACGGCCGGGATGACCACGAGACGCAACAGGCAGGTTCCCGCCATCAGCGGCGACAGGATGCGGTTGGGGTGCAGCATCGCGATGCGTGCCCCGCAGATCAGAGCCGAAGCCGGAATCGTCGCGCCGCCCGCCAGCCGACAGGTATCGAGCACCGTGCCGAGAAAGGCCTGAACAACCGAGCCCTCCGCCGGCAGCAGGCCGCGCGCCGCCAGCAGCGAACGCAGCGCCAGGATCACGATCGAACCCGCCAGCGCCAGCATCGGCACGCTGGCCAGATTGCGCAAAAAACGCCGGTCCAGTTTCTGGCCGGTCAGCGCTTTGACCCCCAACGTCCACACGCACAGCTCCGACCCCAGTCCGGAAAAGATCACCAGCGCGACCGCCATCTCGCCCCAGAGCGACGCCGCCACCAGCATTGGCAGGAAGGAGTAGTTGTTCATCAGGCAGATGAAATGATAGCAGCGCCGCGTGCCCTCCGTGTGCCGCCGCAGCAGCGGCAGCGTGGCGCGTCCGACCAGCCACCCCGTCACAAGAATGAATACCGCGCCGGCCGGCATCATCCAATTCTGCAGCAGCGACGCCCATGTGAAAGAGCGCACGATGGAGCTGATAATCAGGCACGGATAAAACACATTCAACATCACCAGCGACAACTGGCGGTTGAACGCCACGTCAATCACCTGGCGTTTATTGAGCACGTAGCCCGCCAGCGTCATCAACACCAGCGGGAGCATTTTGATGAAGAGCAGCAGCATGATGCCTTAGAAGAAAAGGTCGCGCTCACCCGTGCAGATACGGTCGTAGTGCTCCTTGACCGTGGGATAGAACAGGGGCAGCGACGCCTCGATCGCCGCCAGCTCGCGGTTCAGCACCGGCTCGCAGAGCGCGCGCGTCGCAGCGCTGGCGAAGTCATCCAGCCACTCACGGAACGTCAGGACCGCGTTGATCTTACAGAACTTGCCCTCTTTGCCGGTTTTGAGCGCGTCCATGATGCAGCCGCCGGTGCGGCCGCAGCGATACCCCGCCGTGCAGAAAGACGTAATGATCCCCTCGCGCGCCAGATGCGCGATCAGCTCTTCCAGCGTGCGCGTGTCGGACAGCACAAACTGCTGGCGGTCCTTTTCCTGATGCGCCTCGCTCGCGAAATCACTGTACCCCTTGATCGCGATGTTGCTGCTCGCGTCCATCTGCGTGATGCCGCAGCGCACAAAGGCGTCGCGCGACTCCGGCCGCTCGCGGCAGGTCACGATCATGCCGGTGTACGGCACGGAGAGCCGCGTGATGATCAGGATGCGCCGGAAGGTCGCGTCATCCACCAGATACGGCGAAGTGGTCGGCAGATCGGTCCCGCTCGCCGGCTCCAGGCGCGGGAACGAAATCGTGTGCGGCCCGATGTTGAATTGGCGCTCCAGATCGCGCGCGTGGCAGACCGAGGCCAACAGCTCGAACTTCCAGTCATAGAGCCCGTACAGCACGCCCATGCCCACATCATCGACGCCCGCCTCCATGCAGCGGTGAAAGCCGGTCGTGCGCCAGTCGTAGTCGCCCTTGACCGTATCAGCCGGATGCAGCCGCGCGTACGTCGCGCGATGGTAGGTCTCCTGAAACACCTGATAGGTCCCGATGCCGACCTGCTTGAGCACGCGCAGGTCTTCGACCGGCAGCGGCGCCGCATTGACATTCACGCGGCGGATACCGACCGGCTTGCCCTTCGGCGATTTGACCTGATGGCCGTAGATGGTCCGAATGGTCTCGGCGAAGTAGTCGGTCGACGTGTCGGGGTGCTCGCCGTAGACCGCGATCAAGCGCTTGTGACCGATCTTGCCGGCCAGCACATCGACTTCCTGGCGCACCTCGCTCATGTTGAGCATGCGGCGCTTCTGGTCTTCGTTGCCGCAGCGGAACCCGCAGTAGGCGCAGCGGTTCACGCACAGGTTGCTCATGTAGAGCGGCGCGAACATCACGATCCGGTTGTCGTAAACCGCGTGCTTGATCGCCAGCGCCGTCTCTTCCATCTCCTGAAGCAGATCAGAATCGGTGACCTGAATCAGGGCGGCAGTCTCCTCCGGCAGCAGCGTCTCGATGGCGCGGGACTTGGCCAGGATTTCGCGCACGCGCACCGCGTCGTTCGCGGGCCTGGCGGCGGCCGCCGCCAGGTTGTCCATGATCTCCGACTCGTCGACGAAGTGCTTACCGCCCGGCAGATACTTGTCAATCTGCTCGCGGATCACGAACCGCTTGCGGTAATCGGCCGCGCTGGCGAAATGACGGATGGTCGGACTGGGTGTGATTGTCGGCATGGCGCTCTCCTTCGTTGCCTGCGGAGGAAAGGCGTGCAAGATACAGACCCGTGCGTCACGCACTTGGGCTTGGGACAACCGGCACGCTCATCCGTCCTTGGGTCAGAGCAACGCTCCTCCTCCGCAGAAAGGTTCTTAAGAGTACGTGATTCCATCTTGCGATTCAAGTGTATTAGAGAGTGCCGCATCAGGAAGGGCGCATGGCAGTTCTGTTGGTAGTTCTTTTCGTATTCAAGGGAAAGTGCAAGGTTGGCGGGCTGGCGGCGTTGCGGCGTGGCTCATTCCTTGTCGTGCGGGAAGAGCAGGTGCCACCTCTCGTTGCGGTGCAGGGTTTCCAGGGCGAGGAAGGCCTCGTCGCCCTCCAGGCTCCAGAACTGGCCGGTGAGCTTGAAGCGGCGCTGGTACTGCGAGCAGGTCGACTCGATGGCTCCCGACCCGGCCGGCTGGCCGTGTGCCTTGGCGCTCTTGTAGTCCATGCGGTTCTTGTGCGTGTCGAAATAGCCGATTTCACGTTCGAGCGCCTCGCGCTGCTGAGTGGTGAGCGGCTGCGCCGCGTCGCGGAGGCCCTCCAGCCCGCGCAGGACATCGAGCGCGCCGTCCTTGCGGTCGGTCAGCCAGTCGATGTAGGGCTGCGCCCATTCCCGCGCGGCCTGCGTGCCCTTCCCGTGCAGGTCAGCCGCAAGCGCCCAGAGGTGCTCCTCGACGTGGTAGAGGTCGACACGCTGTGCGGCTCCCTTGAACCTGTCGTCGGCGATGTTCCAGATCCAGACGGCGCCGTCGGCGAGGATCAGGACGTGCGCCGCCTGGAACAGTCCGCGCCGGACGGCCTCGGCGTAGAGTTGCCGCTTGAAGGCGTCCAGGCCCTTGCGCGTCGCGACGTAGCCGCGCTCGGAGATGACGGGCCGCCCCGAGGCGGTGGCCCCCCGCTGGTCGAGGCGGAAGACGGTCCCCGTGTAGACCCAGTGCCAGCGCTCGGGCTTCTCCCCCTTCTTCGCCAGCTCCCCCGTCAGCCCCCACGCGTCCCGCTCCCGGATGTTCCATGCGTCGATCTCGATCACCAGCGTGAACGGGCTGTCCGGAAGGCCCGGCGCGGCCGACGCCGCGAGCGCGGCGAGCCCCTCCGGCGTCTGCGCGAGCTCGGCGTCGCGGTCGCGCAGCGCCCGGGCGGCCTCCCCCTGCCGCCGCGCCTCGCGGTGCATGACCGACGGGGCGATATCCAGCCCGGTCAGGCGGCGGGCGTCCCGCGCCTTGCGGCAGGCGGGGGCGGCCAGCGCCTCCAGCGCGCAGACCTCCTGCACCAGCGGCGAGAGCGACGCCCGCGCGTGCAGCCCCAGCGCCGCGTCGGCGGGGTACGCGTAGCGCCCGCAGGCCGCGCAATAGCCGTAGCCGCGCTTGAAGAGGATGTGGCCGCACCGCGCCAGCACGCGCCGCGGCCGCCGGCCCGCGTGCGCCTTCAGACGCCCCCCGCAGTCCGGGCACGCCGGCGGGCAGGCGTCCGCGGCGCGCTGGACCAGCCGCTCCACCGCCTCCCTGCGGGACGCCAGGCTCGCGGCCTCGACCGCCTTCTCGATGCGTCCCATGTCCGCGTCCGCCGGCAGCTCCGCAGCCGCCCGCTCGTAAAGCCACCCCGCCACCTCTGAATCGGTCATGAACAGCCCCTTTTGCGTGTTGACAGAATCGGCTATGCTATATAACATAGCCGACATGAGCACGACAAGCGGAAAACAGCAAACGGACGCGGTTGAGCGCGAAATCGCGCGAATCAAGCGGGATATCCAAGCGCTGGGCCCCATGCATCCCGGCAGCGTCTCGCGCCAGTACCAGGTCTGCGGCAAACCCGGCTGCAAATGCATGGACGCCGACAATCCGCAGAGGCACGGGCCCTACCACAAACTCGCCTATGTCCACCGGGGCCGGCCCGTGTGCCGCTTCGTGCGGGCGGAATGCGTCGAGGCCCTCAGCGCCCGCCTCGACGCCTACAAGACGCTCCGCTCGCTCGTCGACCGGTGGGTCGAACTCTCGATCCTACAGGGAGGGGAGGACTTCTTCCCCTCGCCCGGGTCAACCGGGCAGGAGGCGAAAACCCGTCGGCCAAAAGGCAAGAAGGCCGACAGACGGTAGCGCCAACCGCCCGATCCTATTGCGCTTAAACTTGATCTCCCAAAAGAACCACCAACAGAACTGCCATGCGCCCCATCAGGAATTCGGGTTGCTTTCCTCCGCAAAACAAGTCAAACTTGACGCTCATGGAACAGGCTGCAACCCTCAAGTATTTCAAAGCGCGCTTTGCATGGCGCGATGTCGCGGATGCCGCGCGCACTACCATTCGCATGGCGGAGGGCGAAAAAGAGCCCAGCAGCGCCTGGAAGCGCCGCATCCTGCTTTCTGAGCATTCCCCCATCCGCCAGATGACGTTCAAGTGGAAATGGATCAATCTGCCCTACTGGGTGAGCGTTCATTTCGTGCGCCACAAAATCGGCATTGAACACTTTGTCAGCACCCAGCGCACCGACCGCACCGGCGTCGACCGCACGTCCATGCCGCAGTCTGCTCCGGTCGATCATGAGTGCTTTGCCAACGCGCAGGCGGTCATCTTCATTTCGCGCAAGCGCCTGTGCCGCCAAGCTTCATCCGAAACGACATCGGCCTGGACGCTTGTGCTGGAAGCGGTCAAGCGGTGTGAACCCGAACTTTTCAGCGTTTGTGTGCCGGAGTGCGTCTACCGCGGCTTCTGCCCGGAGTTCAAGAGCTGCGGCTACGTCAATACCGCCGCTTACCGGGAGGCGCTGGCCGCCTATCGCGCCACCTGACTGTTACGTACCCGTGCCAGACGCGCCACAGCCAGAAACGCAGACGCTGCAACCGCGTCGCAGGGGCTGCTGCATCATCCCGGCGGAAGCCGGGCTGCATATACTCGCGCTCAGAAAGTCCCATAAATGAAGCCAGACAATACCACACCTCGCACTGCTCCGCAACGTGCGCGCGCCGCAGCCGGCGAACGCCTGCAGAACGTCCTGTCGCACCGCGGCATTGCGTCGCGCCGGCATGCCGCCGAGTGGATTGCCGCCGGCGCGGTCACCGTCAACGGCCACACCGTCTATGAGCCCGGCGCGCGCGTGCAGCCGGAACGGGACGAGATTTGCGTGCGGGGCGAACGCCTGCCCAAGCAGACCGAGCGGTCACGGACCATTCTGCTTTACAAACCGCGCGGCCTGATCTGCTCGGCGGACAGCACGCGTGGCGAAACGGTCTGCGACCTGATGCGCCCGCACTTCAGCGAGCGCCTCGTGCCGGTCGGCCGGCTCGACAAAGAGAGCGAGGGGCTGCTCCTGATGTCGAACGACGGCGAGTTGACCCACTGCATGACGCACCCGCGCTTCGGCCACACAAAAACCTACATCGCGCGTGTTGCGGGCCGCATGGAGGAGAGCAAGATCGAGACCTTGCGCTCGCGGCTCGACATCGACGGCTACGTCATCCAACCGGTGCAGGTCGAGGTGCTGAAAGTCGGACGCGATCACACACACCGGCTTGCCTTCACGCTCGCGGAAGGGCGCAATCGACAGATCCGCAAAATGTGTTCGCTGGCACATTTTGTCGTGCTCAGCCTCACGCGCGTGCGCATCGCCTTTCTCAAGATCGGCAACATGCAGCCCGGCGAGTGGCGCGAACTCAGCGACAGCGAAGTGCGCGCCCTGAAGCGACCGTTGTCAGAGGCCGCCGCCTCACGCCATGCATGAACGGCGGCGCCCCGCACGGAGGCGTCATACCTCCGGTTTGCCGCTACGCCGTGACCTCGGGCTTTCCGGGCACAGCGGCCTTGAACTCCGGCACCATCGGCACCTCGCCCTTCTCGAAATCCGCCGCCGTCACCGGATGGTTCATCGCAAAGAACGGCGACTCTTTATTTTCAATCAGGTCGCTCATGCGAACCATCTGTCCGGTGTAGGCCGCCAACGTCCCGAGAATGCCGGACGCCGTCGCCATCGCCACCTGCTCACCCTCGTGCAGCAGATTGCCGCTCAGCAGCCCCGACAAGAAATCAGCATGTTCCATGACGTACATGTTGTTGTCGCGCCCCTCGACGGCCTTCTCGTCAAACGGGAACGGCACGCTGGAGCCGTCAGGCTTCATGATTTTGCTTCCCAGCACATCGATCTGCCCGTTCGTACCGGTCAGCATCGCGCAGCAACGGTCGAAGCAGCCATTGATCTGGCGCGCCACCGCGTGGATATGCAGGCCGTTGCCGTAGTCGTAATCGATACCGAAGCAGTCGTAGGTGTTGCCGGTCGAACGCTGGTGGCGCGCGCCGATGCCCATCGCCTGTTTGGGCAGACGCCCGATGAACCAGTTGGCCAGATCGATCTCATGCACCGCCTGTTCGGTCAGGTGGTCGGCGGACATCTCGCGGAAGTGATACCAGTTGTTCGCCATGTACGCGGCGTTCGAATCTTCTGGCCTGCGCTTGCGCAAGTAATTCGCCGGGCTCATCGAGCCATGGCAACGGTAGACCACGCCGCCCCGGATCTCGCCGATGATACCTTCGCGCACCGGGCCGATCATGCGCAGGGCACGACTGTTATGGCGGTGGCACGTTCCGGATAAAATCGACAGTTTGGCCGCTTTGGCAGCCTCGACCACCTGCAAGAAGTGGCGCAAGCCGGCAGGATCTGTGGCGATCGGTTTCTCCGCGAAGATGTGTTTGCCCGCCTTGACGCAGGCTTCTGCGTGCCGTGCGCGGAAGATCGGCGGCGCGCACAACAGGACAATCTCGGCATCCGATTCCATGAGCTTCAGATAGCCGTCCGCACCGCCGAACGCGAATTTCTCGTCACAGCCGTTGGCCCGGCACGCTGCCGCCGCCTTTTCTTTGAAGAAGTCAGCCGCGCCGACCATCACGGCCTTGTGGCCCAACCGCGTTGCGGCGGCCGTGATTTCGCGCGCGGCACCGGAACCGCGTCCGCCGCACCCGACCAGCGCAAACTTGAACACACGCTGCCCCTGCCCCAACGTGATGGAGGGAGCGGCCGCCAACACCGCACCGAACGCGGTTGTCCGTTTGATAAACGCACGACGATTCTGCATCTGTCTTTCTCCTGTTTGCTCGATCTTCTGTTCAGCCCCATGGCGGCTAGGCGCCGCGCCCCGCGAAAAAACGATCCATCAGTGCACTGTGTTCGGCATCCGTATACCCGCCGCTTTCGATCGTCACCCAGCCACTGTATCCGACCTCATCGATCACCTTGCGCACAGACACCCAGTCCACATCGCCTTTGCCGATCGGCACGAAATCGCCATCATTTTTCTTCGTGCGGTCGATCTTGAAATCTTTAATGTGGAGCTTGACAATCAGCGGACCCATCGTCCGCAACCATGTTTCTGTCGGCGCATACCGCACATGGTTGCCGAGGTCCAGATAGGCGCGAACCCGATCATGCTTGAACATCCGCACAAACGCCGCGGCAAAATCCGGCATCACCCACAGACTGTTCCACACGTTCTCAAGCCCGATCGTGACGCGGTTCTCAATCGCGACCGGAATCAGCTCTTCAACGGCCGCGCTCGCCAGCTCTGTCGAGCGATTATGCGCGGCGATATACTCGGCGAAGGGCGCATTGTCGCCGGCCACGACCGATTCGATCCGGCAGGTCGCCGGATCATATGCGATCTTGAATTGCGTCGGCTTCGGTATCGTTCCACCCATACGGAGGCAGGGCACAAGCAACATGGCATCCGCGCCATACGCGGCCGTCACACGAATCAAGCGTTTGACATCCTCGATCGCCCTGCGGCGTGCCTCTGCGTCCGCATTGCCGAGGTCGGCCCAGCCGCCCATAAAGGAGTGGATTTTTACCCCGTGCTTCTCCGCCACGGCCCGCCCGGCCAACGCCTGCTCAAGCGTGACCTCTTTTTGGGTCAACTCCACGCCAGGAAAGCCTGCCTTGGCGATCCGCTCGCAGGTCGCGTCATCGGCGATGCCGGCGATCAACGCCTTTTGCAGACGGGTTTTGAAGGCCGCGCCTTCCGCCGTCCGCCCGATCCCCGGCACGCCGGCCGCCAGCCCCGCCCCTGCCGTCATCCTCACGAAGTCACGCCTGGTCATGGAATCCCCCTTCATTCGTTGCTCTCGAGCAACTCCCCTGATCGCATACCCGATACCCAACCTAATGGCGAAGAGTTTAAGGATTTACGGGGGCAATGTCAACGCAGGGCTCAGGCCGTTTCACGTCTGCGCGGGAATCGCGCCGCGCCGGAACGCTTCCCACGCCGTCTCGAACCAGAACTCAGCGGCGGGGAGCGGCCGACACGGCTGCCAGCGGTGCCGAAAGCCGTGCCCTTTGCTGCACCGCGTTTCCAGCACCTGTGCGCGAAAGGCCGGATCTTCCGGCACCTTCGCGCCCTGCTCATCCATCACCAGCGACGAACCGCGACTGCCCACGCCTGACCGGACACTGTAGGCCAGCGCCGAGAGATAACCCGCATGCGCCGTGCAGAGCTGGCGGTTCTCAAAAGCCTTGATCAGCTCCAGCGGTCCCGCCGCGCGGCATCCTTCGCGTTCAAGCCGCCGCACCTGAGCCTGAGCCTCTGCAACTGCCCGCTCTAGCGCGGCGGCGTGGCGCAGATGCGCGCCATACCGGCTCATACGCTGCTGAAACTCGTGTCGGCACGCTCGCCACGACCACCCCGAGCACCGGCACCGCGCGGCAAATGCGCGCTCCGCTTCGAGCGTGGACACCCATGACGCGGCGAAGGCATCATCCGCAAGCGTAGCGCCGGCATAGCGCGCGGCAATAAACTCCGCAGCCCGCATCCCCCCGACCTGTCCCGCATTGAGCGCCGCGCCGCCGGGGCGCCCCACGCCGTGCGAGCCGTTGACTTCGCCCACCGGGAAAAGATGCGCCAGATTGACCGATTCCCACCAGAGCGAGGCGGCCAACCCGCCGTTGTTGTGCTGTGCGCAGAGCGCGATCTCCAACGGCTGCCCGGCCAAGTCCACGCCCCGTTCTCGATAGAAGGCGACCGCACCGGGATTCAGCTTCAGCAGGCGGGCGAGCGGCGTGCGCCCCGTCGCGCCGGAGCGGGCCAAATAGCCGCGCGCCTCCTCGGACAGCGCGTCAAAATGAAAACCGGCGGGATTGCGGCGATAGTCGAGGAACACGCGGCGCCCCTTGACCTCGCGCTCGTCATAGACCATCCGGTCGATCCACGAAGACCCGGCATCCGCCCTGCGCGCCTCAAAAGGCCACTGATAGCCTTTCAGGAACAACAGGCTGTAGGCCTGCGCCGGCTCCGCACACGCATCCAGCAAAAACTCTCGCTCATCGGAACAGCCGTCAGAGGCCGTCGAAATCAGGCGCGGCACCACCTGCATGTAGCTCCCTGAAACGTTCCAGCGCGGACGGACCGAAGCCAGCCCGTACTGGGAATCCGGCAGGTTGCGCCCAGCCGCGCCCGCGCGAAACGCCAGTCCGATGCCCCCGAGCTGGCAGGCGGGATAGGCGCTGGCCGCATACAACCCGCCGAAACCGCCAACCGCGAACACCACGTTTTCGGCCCGGTAGGCCTGCCAGCCGCCGGAAGCCGCAAGGGCCAACGCCCCGCAGGCGCGTCGCCGGCTGCCGGAGCCACTCACCAGCAGCGATGTCACCGAGCGCCGCTCATGGATCGGCACGCCCAGTCGCCGGACTTCGCGCAGCAGCGCCGTGCACATGTCCCTGGACGTATAGGGTCCGGACGACGTGGCGCGCCGCGCCGGATCATGGTCGGTTTTGTACCCGGGAAACTGACCATAGTCATCGTGCGGAAAAGGCACGCCAAGCGACACGAGATGCGCGAAGGCCTGCACCGAGCCGGCGGCTTCGGCCACGGCCAGATCACCGTGCATGCCGCCCGCCGCCGACAAGGCTGCGGCCATGGCGAAAACGGAATCCGGCTCGGCACCGCATAGCCCGAGCTTGTAGTAGGTCTGCTTGTCACTACCGGTATTGATCGACGTGCCTTTTCGCAGTCCCTCCGTGACGATCAGCGTGTCGATCCCGCGCCGCCGGAGCTGCACGGCGGCGTGAAGCCCCGCAGCCCCCGAACCGATCACCAGCGTATGGCAACACGTCAGTTTCATGATTGTCCGCTCACAGCCGCTGCACAGAGAGCCCCCCGTCCACATACACGACTTGACCGGTCGAATAGGGAAACTCCCCGCGCGCCAGCACCGCAACGGCGCGCCCCACATCCTCTGGTTCGCCCCAGCGTTTCTGGATCAACAGGTCGCTGTCGGCGATGAGCGCGTCGTATTTGGCCTGGACCGGTCCCGTCATATCACTGCGGATGATTCCGGGGCGCACCTCGTAGACGGACAAGCCATCCCGGCCCAGGCGGCTCGCGAACAACCGCGTCATCATGGCCACCCCGGCTTTGGCCACGCAGTACTCGCCGCGCGAAACCGATGCCACCTCCGCCGACACGGAACCGATATTCACGATACACCCGGCGAATGCGGCATCCGCACGGCGCTGCTCGACCATCCAGCGCGTGGCCGCCTGCGTCAAAAAGTAAGGGCCTTGCAGATTGATCCGCATGACGCGCTCGAAGCTCTCTTCGGTCGCCTCAAGCAGGTCCGCGCGCACCTGCGGCGCGACGCCGGCATTGTTGACCAACACATGAAGCGCACCGAAACGGGTGCGCACCGCATCGAGCAGCCGCGACCGGTCGGCCCCCTGCGCGACATCGGCCTGAATGTAGAGGATCTCGCCGCCGTGCCGCTGCAACGCCTCAAGCTGAGGCGCGGCCGCGTCAGCAGGCCGCGTCCCGCACACGGCCAGCGCAAAGCCCTCGCGCGCCAACGCCTCGGAGATGCCCAGGCCGATGCCGCGCGCGCCACCGGTCACGAGTGCCACCCGTCCCATGCGCAATCCTCCTCTCAACGATGCAGATGCGAGAGATCGACGGGCGACACATGCCAGATGTCGCGCGCGTACTCACGGATCGTGCGGTCCGACGAGAACCGCCCCGCGCGCGCCACATTCACCAGCGCCTTGCGGTCCCACTGCAACGGCTCGCGGTAGAGGGCCTCCACCCGGTCCTGCGTGTCCATGTAGTCACGCAAATCCGCCAGCAGCAGATAGTGGTCGTTAAAGTCCAGCAGCGAGCGCACGATCGGATCCAGCAGGCCCGGCGTGAGCAGGCAGAACACATTGCGCCGGATCATGTCAACCGCCTGGCGGATCTCGGGGTCCGTGTGGTAGATCTGGCGCGCCGAATAGGTCGGGCGCAGGGCTTTGACCTCCTCCGCGCGCAGCCCGAAGAGGAAGATGTTCTCGTCACCCACCTCCTCATGGATTTCGACATTGGCACCGTCCAGCGTACCGAGCGTCAGCGCGCCGTTCAACATCATCTTCATGTTTCCGGTGCCCGAGGCCTCGGTGCCGGCCAGTGAAATCTGCTCGCTGACGTTCGCGGCCGGAATGATCCGTTCGGCCAGGGAGACGCGGTAGTCGGGCAGAAAGACCACACTCAGCTTATCCTTCATGCGGGGATTGCCGTTGACCACTTCCGCGATGCCGTGAATCAACCGGATGATCAACTTCGCCATCGTGTACCCGGGCGCAGCCTTGGCCGCGAAAATAAAGGTGCGCGGCAACGGGTCGTACGACGCGTCAGCCACGAGACGGTTATAGATCACGATGATGTAGAGCGCCAGCAGCAACTGACGCTTGTACTCATGCAGGCGCTTGACCTGTACATCGAAGATCGACTCCGGCGAAACCACGACCCCGATCGAGGACCGGATGTGATCAGCCAAGCGCACTTTGTTCGCCTGCTTAACCTCGCGGAAGCGCGTGAGAAACGCCGTGTCATCCACGAACGCCTCCAGCTTCCGCAGGTTGTCCAATTCGGTGACCCACTCCGGGCCAATCGCCTCCGTAATCAGCTCCGCAAGCTGAGGATTGGCCTTCAACAGCCAGCGGCGCGGCGTGATCCCATTCGTCTTGTTCGAGAAGTGGGTGGGGTACATCTCGTAGAAATCCTTGAACAGCGACTCCTTCAGGATCGTGGTGTGAAGCTTCGCGACGCCGTTGACCGCGCTGGTGCCGATGATCGCGAGATTCGCCATGCGGACCGACCGCTCGCCGTGCTCGTCGATCACGCTCATGCGCGAGAGGCGCGCCTCATCCCCCGGCCACATCGCCGCCACCTGGCGCAGGAAACGGCCATTGATCTCGTAGATGATCTGCATGTGGCGCGGCAGCAGCCGCTCCATCATCGACACACTCCAGCGTTCCAGCGCCTCAGGCAGAATGGTGTGATTCGTGTACCCCGTGCATGCCCGCGTGATGGACCACGCGGTCTCCCAATCGACACCCTCGCGGTCCACCAGGAGCCGCATCAGTTCCGGAATAACCAACGCCGGATGCGTTTCGTTGAGCTGAATGAACGCTTTCGAGGGCAGGGCCGTCCAGTCGTTGTTGCGCTGGCGGAAACGCCGCAGAATATCCTGCAGCGAGCAGGAGACAAAGAAGTACTGCTGACGCAGGCGCAGTTCTTTGCCCGCAAGCACATTGTCGTTCGGATAGAGGACTTTGGTCAGGTTTTCGGCGAGCACCTTGTTTTCCACCGCGTCGACATACGACCCTTTGTTGAAATCATCGAGGTGGAACTCGTCATCGGCTTTGGCTGACCAGAGCCGCAGGATATTCACCGCCTGGCTGTAGCCCACGATCGGCAGGTCGTACGGCATGCCCAGCACCTTGTCGGTCTCCACCCAACGCCACTCGACACGCCCATTGGTGATACACTCGACACGCCCGCCGAAGTGGACAATTTGGGTGTGCTCAGGCCGGGCAACCTCCCACGGCGTCCCGTCTTTCAGCCAGTGGTCAGGCTCTTCAACCTGCTGGCCGTCGACGATACGCTGCTTGAAAATCCCATAATCGTAACGCAGCCCGTAACCCATCGCCGCCAGATTCAGCGTGGAGAGCGAGTCGAGAAAACACGCGGCCAGACGTCCCAGGCCCCCATTTCCCAGCCCGGCGTCCACCTCGTAATCGCGCAGGGAGTTCCAGTCGATCCCCTCCGCCTCCAACGCTTTACGGCACAACTCATCCATCCTCATGTTGATGACATTGTTGCCGAGTAACCGTCCGATCAAGAATTCGAGCGAGAGGTAATAGACATACTTCGCATTCGTGGCGTGACAGGTTGACCGTGTTTCAATCCACCGTTCAATCAGGCGGTCCCGCACGCAGAACGCAAACGCGGTGTACAAGTCGCGCGGCGTCGCCATTTCCATCGTGCGAGCCTGCGTGTAACGCAAATGCCAGGCGAAATCTGCCTTCAGTCCCTCGACACTCATCTCCACACGGCAATCGCGACTCCGTTTCCGCGTATTTTTCGATTCCATACCAACTCCTTAAGTATTCCCAAAGCCGTTCATGATGTTACAAAAAAAAAGGCTGAGCGTCACGCAGGAACCTCGATGTGCGAGGCTCGCGCGTGTGTTTGTGTCGCGGACATGCGCCAACGGTCTGCTACCGGCAAGGCCTCACGCTCACGGAGCGTCCACCACATCCAGACGACCGCTGCCCGACACGGAAACCCAGAGAACGCGCGCCTCCGCCAGATAGCGGGAACCGACCGGCCGGCCGTTCCACAGCACACGTTGTGGCGGACGTCCAACGCGCGTCATCAGCACGCGGTAGTCCGATTCGGGCCAGGCGGTGATCGTCAACGCCGTCGTTCCGTCGCGCACGTCGACGGGCCGAGCCTCGCCGGGCACATGCACCAGCGATCCCGATGCAAGGCGGGTCGCAGAATAGAACGGCACCTTCCCGTACGCCTCCGCCAGATGGGCCTGCAGGGTTCCGGGATTGATGGCAGGGCCGTCGCCCCGTTGCGGCTGCAGCAAGAAATAATCCGGCAGCAGCCCGCAGCGCCGTTCCGCATCATCCAGCGGAAAACACATCTGCAGTCCGGCGACCGTCATGCCGCGCGCCAGCGTGCGCCACAGTTCAGGCTGCACGCGGTCCACACGCGCGAGGTCCTCAAGCGCTGAGCGGTAAACCAGGCCGCACCATTGGACGGGCTGCCCGATCCAGTTGGGCGCCTTCCAGTTGGTCGCGCCGATCACGCCGATCGTGGCGTACAGGCCGACATGCCCTTCGGTCGGACGCGCCAGATAAATCATGGTGACACCGGTCCACGCCCAATAGCGCGCCTGCTCAAGGTAAGCGTCTTGACCGCTCAGCAGATAACCCAGCACATAGGCGCGAACCAGTCTGCCCGCCGCGACGATGTCCGGCGTGTGCAACGGCATCTCCCACGGCTGCGCGCCGCGCGGCACCTGACCGGCGTAGTTTGCGGTCAGTTTGTCCAACACAGCAAGCGCCGCTGCAATCGCCGTCTCGTCGCCGCTCAGCGACGCCTGCGCCAGCATCTCTTCCGCCGTCATGACCGTGAACCCGTTACAGTGGTCACTCCCCAGCGTCGAGCCGTAATCCGGCTTGCCGGGCTGCTGCACGTAGCGCATCCGTCCATCCGGCATTGACGCCGCCATGCGCACGGCACGCGGGCCTGCCTGCCGGACCAGCCCCTCGAGATGACCGTAGAGCAAGGCTCCGACCGGCCGCTTGACATGCGAGATGCCGCCCACGCCATAACACCCGGGCGGAAGGTTGGCAATCACCTCGCGCGCCGTATTCGCCAGGCGCGTCTTGAGTGAGCGATCCGTCGTCTGCGCCGCCAGCCAGAGTAGATAGGCGGGCACATCCTCGGCATGCGGCACCGGCGGAAAATGGTCACCCCAGACCGCGTGTCGCCACGTCAGCCCTTGGCGAGCCGTCGAGTCTAGCCACCCCGACGCAAGCAATCCGACCGCGGCATCGAACCCGCCCTCGAAAACCGGCACCGCCGGCAGGCCGCCGCGCGCGACATACGCGCCGACTGCCTCCGTCACCGCCGCGCCATCTCCGCCGCTCAAAGTGACAGAATAGGCATAGGTTCGCCCCGCCTCCAGCTTCACGCCGCGGTACACCGCGAATTCACTCTCAAACCGCGCTTCGCCGGCGGCAGGCGACCAGACGCCCATGACATGACCGCCCGAGTGAAACATGCGGTCGGGCGAATCAAAGAGCGGGCTGGACGCCACCCCGCCGGTCTGCCACGACATCGAAAACCACATCCCGTCTGCCGTCAGCGCCATCAACGGATAACAGACCTTGTAGGGCGCCACCAGCCGCCGGTTCGCCGCCTCGCCCATGATCTCTTTTTCATTGCTGGAGGGTTCGTTCTCGAGATATTCCACACCCGGCAGCAGCGCCTGGTTCTTGCCGGCACCAAAGCTGCCGCACCCGGCAAACAGCGTGACCCAGGGCAGATGCACCGCCTCACGCGGCTGATCGACCGCGAGCGAGCCGTCGATGCGGACACCGTCCCGGCACGACGAGAATCGCCGCGCCAGCCGCCATTCCGCGCCTCCGACATCCCGAACGCGCGCGCTGACCGTGAACCCGTCCGCGTGACGCTCGACAGCCACGGCGGCCGCCGCAAGATTGACCGGAACCACCTGCTTGCCGGCGACATACGCCAACATCTCGGCAGGATTGGATTCGGCGAAGGCGCGTCCCTTGACGCTACAAACGAACGTATTCCAACGCGCGGGATCATGCGCCACGTCCACAGCGCCTCCTTGCGCGCGCAGCGGCGCGGCCGGCAATGCCACCCGGACCGGCCGTTCGCAGGCGAGCGTCGCGAGCGGCACCAGCGGACGCGCACGCAGCGCATGCAGACAGACACGGCCCTCGCTGCCCGGCGGATCCAGCCGGAAACGCATCCGCTGTCCGAGCAACGGGACCACGCCGCGGTATGCCCCGCCCGCCGCATCCGAACGGCTCAGCCAAGCCGACTGCTCAGCCGTGAAGGGTTTCCCCTCCGCCGCGAAAAAAACCTGAACGTCGCCAGACCGGCCGCACACGGCATCCAATTCAAGCGCCAACCGCTGCGCATCGTCCGCGCTCGGCACCGCGACCGACGGGCCCTCCAGCCAAGGATCTTCCCCACCCGTCAGCTCCACGCAAAAGCCCTGCCCCTCCGAAGCAGGGCGCGTACGGGGATTCCCCTTCCATCCATGTCCGGGTTTCGCAAAATCAACCAGCGTAACAGATTCAGACGACCACCCCGGCCCTGTGGCCAAGACGACCAGCCCCGCGCAGCAGAACACACGTGACAGTTTCATTTTCACAGTGTGCCGCTTCCCGGTGTGCCTGTCAAGCGCCTCAGCCGACATCCACGATGCCGAGCGGTGCGGCACGCTTCCAGCCGCCGCGCGTGAAGTCTGGCACATCGACTGACGCGCCGCGCTTCAGGACCGAACGCTCCGACAGTTCCACGACACTGCTCCAGAGCGCGGTGTCATAGACACTAATGTCCAGCGGCAGCCCCTTGTTCAAACAGTAACCGAGCCGCAGCAGCAACAGATAATCCATGCCGCCGTGACCGCCTGATTTCCGCGCGGCCTCGCCCTTCTTGTCCCACAGCGGGTGCACATATTTGGCCTTGAGCGCGGCCAGCTCGGCGTCGCTCATCCAGCCGTGCGCTTTGTCGCCCAGCGCCACGCGTAGCGGATAATCCGCCAGCGTGCCCTTGGTACCGGTGATCGTGTTGATCCGGCTGTACGGACGCGGGTTGGTGGTGTTGTGCTGCACCATGATCGTGCGGCCGCGGCGGGTCCGGATCAGCGTGGTATTCATATCGCCCAGCCGATAGGTCTCTTTCGCTTCGGCACTCTCTTTGCCAAACTTATCCACCGCGAACTGCGACAGCCCGCGCTGATCCGAGCTGACCGAGGTCAGGAAGTCAAAGGTGTCACCGCGGTTGATATCCATGTATTGACAGATCGGTCCCATGCCGTGCATCGGGTAGGGATTACCGGTATGCTGCTTGCTGAAGTTCAGCCGCCACATGCCCTGGTAGCCGTTCTTGTTGAATTTGTAGGAGGCCAGATCGTGCAAATACGCGCCCTCGCCATGAATCAGGTCGCCGAGCACGCCCATGCGGCAGAGCATGAACGCGAACATCTCGCTCTCGCCGTAGCAGCAGTTCTCCAGCATCATGCAGTGGCGGCGCGTCTTTTCGGCGGTCTCAACCATGTCCCAGCACTCATCCACCGTTACGGCAGCCGGCACCTCAATGGCCACATGCTTGCCGCGGCGCATGGCATAGAGCGCCATGGGCGCGTGCAGCAGCCACGGCGTGGTCACGTGCACCAGATCCACCTTGTCCGACTCGCACAGCTTCTTCCAGGCCTCTTCCGACCCGCCATAGACAGCGGCGTCGGGCTTACCCTTCTCCTTCAGCCACTTCTGCTGGTTCTCGGCGCGCTCTTTGTAGAGATCACAGAGGGCGGTCACCTGTATGCCGGGCAGCCCCGCGTAGATGTGAACCGCCCCCGGCCCGCGAGCGCCCAAGCCGATGACGCCCACCCGCACTGTTTCCATGGGGGGGCACACCAAACCGGTCACCGCCATCGCGGCCTCGCCGCGCCCCAAGGTGCGGCAACCGGCCGTTTTTCCTGCCGCGGCCAAGGCCGCCCCCATCCACGCCGCCTGCTTGATAAAGCCTCTGCGTCCCAATTTTTCCGACATGTGAGCCTCCCAGTGTGTTTCTTATCACAACTCCTTCATTACTGTACCATCCGTGTTTATCAAGCGTCAACGCGGAATAGCTCATTTGTCAGGTCATTTGTCGGGGTCATTCCCGGCTCGCGCCGTACAACCGCGCATTGAGAGCCGCGCGCATGGCGCCGGTGTCGGCGTCGAGGCCGGTCCACTCGCGGAATGCCGCCGCGCCTTGATACACGAGCATTCCTGCGCCGTTGACCGCATCCGCACCGGCGGCCATGGCCGAGCGCATCGTGGGCGTGACGCGCTGCGTATAGACGATGTCATAGAGGAGCTGACCGCGCCGAAACGCATCGGACGGCAGCAACGGCGCGTCGTCAGCATGCAGGCCGGCGGTCGTGCACTGCACCACCAGATCAGCTTCGCGGCACGCCTCGCTCCATGCCTCCGGCTCCGGCGCCAGCACGCGGATCTCGGCCGGAGAATCGGGCACGCGATCGGCGATCTCCGCCGCCACCTGTTCGGCTTTGGACAGCGTCCGGTTAGCCAGCGCAACCTCATCCGCGCCGCGATGCGCGCACGCGATCGCCAGCGCGCGGCCGGCTCCGCCGCAGCCCAGAATCACCACGCGCGCCGCCTCGGGCGAGAGCCGGTGGTTCACAGCGAGATCTTCAAGAAAACCCTCGGCATCGGTATTGACACCCGTGAACCCGGCGGCATCGATGCGCACGGTGTTGACGGCCCCGTAGAGGCGCGCCGAAACATCGAGGTGGTCCATCCACGCCAACGCGGCTGTCTTGTGCGGCACCGTGACGTTCAAGCCGGCGTACCCCTGCTCCCGGCACGCCGCCAGGCACGCGCCCAGCGCTTCAGGCGCGGCATCGATACACGCATATGTCGCATCAATGCCGAGCGCCCGAAACGAGGCCTCGTGCATCACCGGGGAGAGCGAGTGCTTCACCGGGTGACCGAGCAACGCAAACCGGAGCGGCGTTTGCACGGACCGTTATCCTTTCTTTGCGGCTGATTCGGGCGCATCACGCCCCACCGCGATCACGCCGGTCCGAGAAATGTCCACGATGGCGTAGGGCTTCATCAGGCGCAGAAAATCGGCCACTGTCTCCTGATTGCCGACCATCTGAATGGTCACCGAATCCTCCTGCACGGCCACCACGCGCGCCATGAAGAGCGCTGCCAGATCCACGATCTCGGCGCGTGTGTGATGGTTCACGGTCGCGACGCGCACGAGGATCAATTCGCGGTCCAGATGGCGGCGGTTGGTCATGTTCACCACCTCGATCACGTCGACCTGCTTGGACAACTGATGCGTCACCTGTTCAATGATGTGGCTATCCCCAGGCACCACGATCGTCATTTTGGAGACGGTCGGGTCAGCCGTGGGCCCCACATTGAGCGTTTCGATGTTATAGCCGCGCCCTGAGATCAGGCCCACGATGCGCGCCAGCACGCCGGGCTGATTCTCCACAAGACAATTGATGATATGCTTCATACTTTTTCCGGTTGTTCGAACGTTAAACCTCTTCGGGAAACTGATTCTCCCCTCACACCGTGCGGTTGATCATCTCCGCCACATGCGAGCCGGGCGGAATCATGGGGAACACATTGGCTTCGGGGGCGACGATGCACTCGATCACCCACGTCTTGCCGCTCGCCAGCGCTTCGCGCAAGGCGGGGCCGACCTCTTCTTCCTTGAAGATCCTCCGCGCGCACGCGCCATGCGCTTCGGCCATCTTCACGAAGTCCGGCAGGTACCCCGGCGCCTCCGGAATTTCCTCGTTGGGCGCGCGGCCGTGCTGGCTGAGCATCACGCCCGAGTAGCGGCGCCCGTAAAACAGCTCCTGCCACTGGCGCACCATGCCGAGGAACCCGTTGTTGAGGATGACCACCACGATGGGGATCCGGTGCTCCACCGCCACCACAAGTTCCTGAAAGTTCATCTGCACGCCGCCGTCGCCGGTCACGCAGACCACCGGCTCGCCGTGCCGCCCGAACTGCGCGCCGATCGCGGCCGGCAGGCCGAAGCCCATCGTGCCGAGGCCGCCGGACGTGATGAAGTTACGCGGGCGGGTGTAGCGGAAAAACTGTGCGGCCCACATCTGGTTCTGGCCGACGTCCGTCACCACCACCGCCTTGCCCGCGCTCACCGCGTCGATCTGTTCGATCACGTATTGCGGCATCAGCGTGTCCTCGCTCTGCGGGTAGGTGAACGGGAAACGCTCTTTCCAGCGGTTCACCTGTTCAAGCCACTCGGCATGCTCGGCCGGCTTCACGAAAGGCAGGACCGCCTCCAGCACCGGCTTAACATACCCGTGCACCCCCAAGTCGGCGCGCACGCTCTTGCCGATCGAGGAGCGGTCGATGTCGATATGCACGATGGCCGCCTTACTCGCAAACGACGAGATCTTGCCGGTCACCCGGTCGTCGAAGCGCGCGCCGGCCGAGATCAGGAGGTCGCAGTGGTCCACCGCATAGTTGGCGGCCACGCTGCCATGCATGCCCAGCATGTGCAGCGAGAGAGGATCGGTCTCAGGAAAGATGCCGAGCGCCATCAGGGTCGTGGTCACAGGGATGTTGGCCTTGTGCGCCACCTGCGCGAGCACGTCGGCCGCGCCGCCGCTGATCGCACCGCCACCCACATAGAGCAGCGGACGCGACGCGCGGTTGATCAGTTCGGCGAACCGCGCGATCTCCGTCGCATTGATCGGCACATCGGGGTGATAGGCCCGCATGGTCACCGTCTCGGGGGGCAACGCCGCCGTCTTCGCCTTCTGGACATTCTTAGGGATGTCGATCACCACCGGGCCGGGCTTGCCGGTGGTGGCGATGTAGAAAGCTTTGGCGATGATGTCAGGCAACTCGTCCGCATTACGGACGAGGAAATTATGTTTGGTAACCGGGCGCGTGATGCCGATCACGTCGGCCTCTTGAAAGGCGTCGTTGCCGATCATGTTGAGTGCCACCTGTCCGGTGATGCACACCAGCGGGATACCGTCCATATACGCCGTGGCCAGGCCGGTCACGGTGTTGGTGGCCCCGGGGCCGGATGTCACCAGACAACAGCCCGCCTTGCCGGTGGCGCGGGCATAACCGTCCGCCATGTGGACGGCCCCCTGCTCATGGCGAGTGAGAACGAAGTTGAACGGCGCCTCGTAGAGACAGTTGAAAATATCGAGCACGGCACCCCCGGGATACCCGAAGAGCACCTCGCAGCCCGCCTTGACCAAACCGTCGATCACGCACTGCGCGCCGGTTTTGAGCGGTTGCGTCGCCGGGGATGACGTGTCTGTATCTGCCTTGTCGTTCATTGTCGCCTCACTTGCTTGTAGTCCCGAATAGCAAAAACCCGCCGAGGTTTTCGCCGGCGGGTTTTTGTTCACAAAAGCACTTGTCCAGTCGCTCGATCATGAACCCGCACGGCACGCCGC